>NZ_JBJGZY010000019.1:0-75552 GCF_054050755.1 Modestobacter sp. SYSU DS0511 | reverse complement strand
TGCCCGCGGTTGTAGGCGGTGGCGCCGGACCACTTCGGGAAAGCGCCGCGGGCGGCGACGACGGCGTCCCGGGCGTCCTTGCGGGAGGCCCAGGCGGCGTTGGCCAGGAAGTGGCCCTTGGCGTCGTAGACGCGTCGCGAGCCCCAGGACTCGAAGGCCTCGGTCCAGCGGTCGACGGAGGTCAGCTCCGCGGCGGCTGCCTGCCACCGGCGCTGCAGTTCCGGCCACTCCCGGTGCATCTGGCGGAGCAGCTTCGCCGACCCGGCCGACAGCCGGCGGAAGGCCTGCGGGTCGCGCTGCCGGAAGGTCACGCCGCGCCCGTCCGCGGTGCCGACCGTGGCGCTGTCCAGCCGGGCGAGCATGAACCAGCGGGCGTCCTGGAACGCGAGGTTCAGCTGCGGGGCCTCGCGGTGGGCGGGGTCGACCGGGGACACGTTGTGCGCGATCGCCTTCAGCAGGGTCGAGCCGATCTGCGGCGGGGTCACCGGGATCTTGCGGAAGCCGATGGTCTCCGCCGCGCTCATCGAGGGCAGCGGCAGCTCCGCGGCGGAGGACAGCACCCGGCCGTCGGGGTGCTTCTTCCGGGTCTCCCGTGCGCGGCCCACCGACCCCGGCATCCCCTCGAAGAGGCTCTCCGGGCCGGCCAGGAAGTCCCGGTAGGCCATGTGGTGCAGCTCGACCGTGGAGTACTGCAGGTTGATCAGGAAGCGGAGGTCGTGCTTGATCATCTCCGGGAAGAGCCGGCCACCGTGCTTGTGCGGCGAGTGCAGCGCCGCGGCGATCAGCCGGTTGCGGATGTGGAAGTAGGCCTGCCAGTCGCTGGCGTCGTCCTTGTCACCCCAGGAGAGGTGCCAGATGGCCGCACCGGGCAGCGACACGGTGGGGAAGCCCGCCGCGAAGGACCGCAGGCCGTACTCGGCGTCGTCCCACTTGATGAAGACCGGCAGCGGCATGCCGACCGACTCGAACACCGTGCGGGGGATGAGGCACATCCACCAGCCGTTGTAGTCGACGTCGATCCGCCGGTGCAGGTCGGGCGACTCCCGCAGCGTCCGCTCACCGAAGTCGTGGAAGTACTCGGTGTTCGGGGCGTTGCGCCAGAAGAAGTTCGACCGGTCGACGATCTCGCCCATGGTGTGCAGCACCGAGCGGTCCTGCAGGGCGAGCATCTGGCCGCCGACCAGCACCGGCTGCTGGGCGTAGGCGGCGAACGCGCGGGCGCGCAGCAGGCTGTCGGGCTCGAGCTGGATGTCGTCGTCGAGCAGCACGTGGTGGGTGGCCTCGCTGCGGGTGAAGGCCTCGTGCATGGTGCGGGCGAAACCACCGCTGCCACCGAGGTTCGGCTGCTCGATGATCCGCAGGCGGTCGCCCAGGGCCTCGGCCACCGCCGGGTACTGGGCGGCGTCCCGCACGTGGTCGTTGCCCTGGTCGGCGACGACGGCCAGGTGCAGCATGTCGCGCACCACCTCGTCCTCGACCAGCGCGGTCAGCGCGGCGACGGCGTCGACCGGGCGGTTGTAGGTGCAGATGCCCACCGACAGGCGGGGCGCCGACTCCGGTGCCCGGGGGGCGTACCAGCCGGCCCGCCGGACCGTGGTCTCCTCCTCGGTGGTGACGTCGAACCAGTACCAGCCGCCGTCGACGAACGGCCCCAGGTCCAGCTCGAACTCCAGCGTCCGCTCGTCGCCGCCCTCGTGGGTCGCGCCGGTGATGTGCATCGACTCGCCGTCGGCCTTGGACCGGTAGACGTCGATCCGGCAGGTGCCGGCGACCGTCACCTGGAGGACGACGCTGTCCAGCACGCTCCAACGGCGCCAGTAGCTCGCCGGGAAGGCGTTGAAGTAGGTCGCGAAGGACAGCTCGGCGCCGGGGCCGATCTCGGCGGTGTACCGGTCCACGGCGCGGACCCGGTTGCTGTTGGTCTCGTCCACGTACAGGCTGCGGACCTTGAGCTGGTCGGCCGGTCGTGGCAGGAGCACCCGCTGCAGCAGCTCGACGGCCTTGCCGGGTGCCAGGTCCTCGGCGGTGGGCTCGCTGACGACCTCGGGGGAGACGGGGGCGTCCTCGGGGGCGATCGGTTCGGTCGTCGTCATGGTGCTGCTCAGTCCTCGATGCTCAGTCGTCGAGGCGGCCGTCGAGCGAGCCACCCTCGTCGAAGAAGGGCCGGATCCGGTTGTCGAACATGCTCAGGGCGGAACCGATGGCCATGTGCATGTCCAGGTACTTGTACGTGCCCAGCCGGCCGCCGAAGAGCACGCGCTTCTCGGCCGCCTCCTTCCGGGCCAGCTCCCGGTAGGTCTCCAGCTTGGCGCGGTCCTCGGGGGTGTTGATCGGGTAGTACGGCTCGTCGCCGCTCTCGGCCGACCGCGAGTACTCACGGACGACGACGGTCTTGTCGGTCGGGTAGGCGCGCTCGGGGTGGAAGTGCCGGAACTCGTGGATCCGGGTGAACGGCACGTCCTCGTCGGCGTAGTTCATCACCGAGGTGCCCTGGAAGTCGCCGATCGGCAGGACCTCGGTCTCGAAGTCCAGCGTGCGCCACCCGAGCTCACCGGCGGCGTAGCCGAAGTACTTGTCGATCGGACCGGTGAAGACCGTCGGCACGTCACCCGGCAGTTCGTCCCGCACGTCGAACCAGTCGGTGGACAGCCGCACCTCGATGTTCGGGTGCTCGGCCATCCGGGTCAGCCAGGCGGTGTAGCCGTCGACCGGCAGGCCCTCGTACGTGTCGTTGAAGTAGCGGTTGTCGAACGTGTAGCGCACCGGGAGCCGCGCGATGACCGCGGCCGGCAGCTCGGTGGGGTCGGTCTGCCACTGCTTCTTGGTGTACCCGCGGATGAACGCCTCGTAGAGCGGGCGGCCGATCAGCGAGATGGCCTTCTCCTCCAGGTTGGCGGCCGACGCGGTGTCGAACTCGCCGGCCTGCTCGGCGACGAGCGCGCGCGCCTCGTCGGGGGAGAAGCTGCGGCCGAAGAACTGGCAGAGCGTGGCCAGGTTCATCGGCAGGGAGTAGGTCTGGCCGTCGAAGATCGAGTAGACCTTGTGCTGGTACTTCGTGAACTCGGTGAACTGGTTGACGTACTGCCAGACCCGCTCGTTGCTGGTGTGGAACAGGTGGGCGCCGTAGCGGTGGACCTCGATGCCGGTCTCCGGCTCGGGCTCGGAGTAGGCGTTGCCGCCGATGTGGTGACGGCGGTCGAGGACCAGCACCTTCTTCCCCAGCTGGCTGGCCACACGCTCGGCCACGGTGAGGCCGAAGAAGCCGGAGCCGACGACGACGAGGTCAGGGGGCGCACCAGTCACGGGGACCGACGGTACCCGGATGGCCCGGGGGGCCACGACCGCACGCCGGTCCCGGTGCCCCTCGACACCTGTCGTGGCACACCGACCCCAGGCGTCGCTCCCGCACCCGGGTCGCTCCGGTCCGCGCCGCCGTGGCGGTGGCGGCCGGTCCAGGCGCAGTGCGGCGACCGCGCGCCTCTAGGGTCGGCCCGTGCGTCCTCCCGTCCCGGTCCCCCCGCTCCGCGTCGTCGCGGTGACGTACTCACCCGGTGAGGCGCTCGACGGCTTCGTCGAGTCGCTGGCCGCGGCGACCACCCAGGCCACCGACGTCGTGCTCGCCGACAACGGCTCCACCGACGGCGCGCCCGAGCGGGTGGCGGCGGCGCACGACAACGTCCGGCTGCTGCCCACCGGCGGCAACGTCGGGTACGGGGCGGCGGTCAACGCCGGCCTGGCCGACGTTCCCGAGGGCTGGGCCCTGGTGGCCAACCCCGACGTCCGCTTCGAGCCCGGCTCGGTGGACGAGCTGCTCGCCGCCGCCGCCCGCTGGCCGCGGGCGGCCACGCTGGGACCGGCCATCCGCACGCCGGAGGGCGAGCTCTACCCGTCGGCCCGGGACCTCCCCCGGCTCTCGACCGGCATCGGCCACGCGGCGTTCGGGTGGTTCTGGCCGGCCAACCCCTGGACGGCGCGGTACCGGCGCGAGCGGGAGGCGCCGCGGGAGCGCCCGGCCGGCTGGCTGTCGGGCTCCTGCCTGCTGGTCGACCTGGCCGCCTTCCACGCGATCGGCGGCTTCGACCCGGGCTACTTCATGTACTTCGAGGACGTCGACCTCGCCGAGCGGCTGGGCCGTCGCGGCTGGCTGAACGTCTACGTCCCCTCCGCCGTGGTGGTGCACGAGGGCGGCCACGCCACCCGGCGCCAGCCGCACCGGATGGCGCGGGTGCACCACACCAGCGCGCTCCGCTACCTCTCCGCCCGCCACCCCGGCCCGGGGAACGCTCCGTTGCGGGCCGCGCTCCGCGCGGGGCTGGGCGCCCGGATGCTGTTGTCCTTCGTCAGCGGCCAGGTGGCCGCCGGGGCCCGCTTCCAGCGCGGCGCCGACGACCTCGACCGATCGGAGCGGTGACGTGCAGCACGCGGTGATCATGGCGGGCGGCTCGGGCACGCGGCTGTGGCCGCTGTCCCGGGCCGCCCGGCCCAAGCAGCTCCTCGACGTGGTCGCCGAGGAGGGAGGAGGCGCGCACAGTCTGCTGGCCGAGGCGTTCGGCCGCCTGCGCGCGGTCCTCCCTGCCGACCGGATCTGGGTGTGCACGGCGGCCGGCTACGCCGACGCGGTGCGGGCGGCCCTGCCGGAGCTCGCCGCCCACCGGCTGGTCCTCGAGCCGGTGGCCCGGGACACCGCCAACGCCGTGGGGCTGGCCGCTGCCCTGGTCGCCGACGTCGACCCCGACGCCGAGCTGGCCGTGGTCAGCGCCGACCACGTCATCCGCCCGGTGGAGCGGTTCGCCGCGGCGCTGCGCACCGCCTACGCCGTCCTCGCCGACCGCCCGCGCGCCCTGGTGACCCTCGGCGTGACCCCGACGTCGCCGGCCACCGGCTTCGGGTACGTGCAGAAGGGGGCGCCGACCGGGGTGCCGGGCGCTGCCGAGGCGGCGGCGTTCAAGGAGAAGCCGGACCGGGCCACCGCCGAGGAGTACCTCGCCTCGGGGGACTACGTCTGGAACTCGGGCATGTTCGTCTGGCGGGCGCGCACCGTGCTGGACGCGCTGGCCGAGCACCTGCCGGAGACCGCCGCCGGTCTGGCCCGGGTCGTCGCCGCCCCGGCCGGCGCGGAGCGGGACGCGGTGCTCGCGGAGGTCTTCCCGACGCTGCCGAAGATCAGCGTCGACTACGCGGTGCTGGAGCCCGCGGCCACCGAGCCGGGCCGGGTGGCCGTGGTCGACCTGGACGTCGACTGGCTGGACGTCGGCTCCTGGCCGGCGCTGGCGCACACGCTGCCCACCGACGCCGCCGGCAACGCCGTCCGGGGGCTGACGGTGCTCGCCGACAGCGCCGGCAACGTGGTGCTCAGCGACGACCCCGACCACCTGGTCGCCCTCGTCGGGGTGCGCGACAGCGTGGTGGTGCACACCGCCGACGTCACCATGGTCTGCCCGGTCGCCGACGCCGAGCGGGTCAAGCAGCTGCTGGGCGTCGTCGAGGAGCGGTTCGGCCGCCGGTTCAGCTAGGCCGGGTGGTCGCCGGCGGTGGTTAACCTCGCTGCCATGACCGACCTCGACGTCGCCGCACTCGTCACCGGCGGGGCCTCCGGGCTCGGCGCCGCCACCGCGCGGGCGCTGGCCGCGGCCGGCGCCGCGGTGACCGTGGTCGACCTCGACGCCGACCGTGGCGCGGCGCTCGCCGCCGAGCTGGGTGGGGCGGCGTCGTTCGTCCGCACCGACGTGACCGACGAGGCGTCGGTGCAGGCCGCGGTCGCCGACGCCGCCGGCAAGGACCGCCCGCTCCGGATCGCGGTGAACTGCGC
Organism: Modestobacter sp. SYSU DS0511; assembly: GCF_054050755.1. Lineage (NCBI taxonomy): Bacteria > Bacillati > Actinomycetota > Actinomycetes > Geodermatophilales > Geodermatophilaceae > Modestobacter > Modestobacter sp. SYSU DS0511. The sequence goes on along the minus strand of NZ_JBJGZY010000019.1, from coordinate 69,743 downwards.
CGGCATCGGCTACGCCGGCCGGCTGCTGAGCCGCGAAGGCGCCCCGCACGAGCTGGGCGCCTTCACCCGCACGGTGACGGTGAACCTCGTCGGCACGTTCAACGTGCTCCGGCTGGCGGCCGCCGCGATGGCCGCCACCGAGCCGGGCCCGGACGGGGAGCGCGGGGTCGTGGTCAACACCGCCTCGATCGCCGCGTACGACGGGCAGGTCGGGCAGGTCGCGTACGCCGCGTCCAAGGGCGGCATCGTCGGCATGACCCTGCCGGCCGCCCGGGACCTCGCCCCGGTCGGCGTCCGCGTGGTCACCATCGCCCCCGGGATCGTCGACACCCCGCTGCTGGCCGCCCTGCCGGAGGCCGCGCGCACCGCGCTGGCCGAGAACGTCCCGTTCCCGCGCCGGCTGGGGCGGCCCGAGGACTTCGCCGAGCTGGCGCTGGCCCTGGTCCGGCAGGGGTACCTCAACGGCGAGGTCGTCCGGATGGACGGCGCGCTCCGCATGGCACCCCGGTGACCACGGTGCTCCCCGCCGGCGCGGTCACGCGGACCTGGGTGCCCGACTGGCCGCTGGACGTGCGCCGGGTGCTCTCCCGCGACCGCCGGGGCACCGGCGACCCGACGCTGCGCTACGCCGAGGACGGCGTCTGGCGCACCACGACCACCCCGGACGGCCCGGCCACCCTGCGGGTCAGCGGGGGGCCCGGTGGGCTGCGCCTCGACGGCTGGGGCCCGGGCGCGGACTGGGCGGTGGCGACCGGCCCGCGCTGGCTGGGGGCCGAGGACGCCGACGGCGGGTTCGACCCGGCACGGCACCCGCTGCTGGCGCGGCTGCACCGGGCGACCCCGTGGCTGCGGCTGGGCGCCACCGGCCGGGTGTGGGACGCGCTGGCGCCCGCGGTGCTCGAGCAGAAGGTGACCGGCATCGAGGCGCACCGCACCTGGCGGGAGCTGCTCCGCCTGGCCGGCGAGCCGGCGCCCGGGCCGGCGCCGGCCGGGATGCGGGTGGTCCCCTCGCCCGAACGGGTGCTGGCGGTCACCGACTGGCAGTGGCACGCCTGCGGCCTGGACGGCGCCCGCCGTCGCGCCCTGCGCGCGGTCGCCTCGGTCGCCTCCCGGCTCGAGGCCGACGACCACACCGGGTGCGCCGACCTCCGCCGCCGGCTGCAGTCCGTGCCCGGCATCGGCGTCTGGACCGCCGCCGAGGTGGCCCAGCGGGCGGTGGGCTGCCCGGACTCGGTGAGCGTCGGCGACTACCACCTGAAGAACCTGGTCGGCTGGTCGCTGGTCGGCCGGAAGACCGACGACGCCGGCATGCTGGAGCTGCTCGAGCCCTGGCGCGGGCACCGGCAGCGGGTGGTCCGGCTGCTGGAGGTGGGCGGGAGCATGCCGCCGAAGCGGGGGCCGCGGATGGCCCCCACCGACTACCGGGGCTTCTGACCCAGCAGGCCCAGCAGGTAGGCGCCGTACCCGCTCTTGGCCAGCGGCTCGGCGGCCCGGCGCAGGCCGTCGTCGTCCAGCCAGCCGTTCCGCCAGGCGACCTCCTCGATGCACCCGATCTTCAGCCCCTGCCGCTCCTCGACCACCGAGACGAACTCGGTGGCCTGGCGCAGCGAGGTGAAGGTGCCGGTGTCCAGCCAGGCGGTGCCCCGGTCCAGCGCGGTGACGGTCAGCCGCCCCTGCCGCAGGTAGTGCTCGTTGACCGCGGTGATCTCCAGCTCGCCCCGGCCGCTCGGGGTGATGCCCCGGGCCACGTCGACGATGTCGGGGCCGTAGAAGTACAGCCCCGGCACCGCGTAGCTGCTCTTCGGGCGGGCCGGCTTCTCCTCGATCGAGAGCACCCGGCCGGCGGCGTCGAACTCCACGACGCCGTAGGCCGCCGGTTCGGCGACGTGGTAGGCGAACACGTGCCCGCCGTCGGGCTCGGGCAGCCGGGACAGCGCCGTGCCGAGGCCCGCGCCGTAGAAGATGTTGTCGCCGAGCACCAGGGCCGCGGCCTGCCCGTCCAGGAAGTCCGCGCCGATGAGGAACGCCTGAGCCAGGCCCTCCGGAGCGGGCTGCACGGCGTAGTCGATGCGCATGCCGAGCCGGGTGCCGTCGCCGAGCAGGCGGGCGAAGGAGTCCCGGTCGTCGGGCGTGGTGATGACCAGCACCTCGCGGATCCCGGCCATCATCAGCGTGGAGAGCGGGTAGTAGATCATCGGTTTGTCGTAGACCGGCATCAGCTGCTTGCTGACCCCCAGGGTGATGGGCCACAGCCGGCTGCCGGTTCCCCCGGCCAGGATGATCCCGCGCACCCGGTCACGGTAGGCGGCGCCGGCCCTGCCCCGGCAGCGGTGCTCACCCGCCCGGATGAGCACCCCGGCGCCGCACCCCGGTGCCCTGCGACGACGGCTACCGTCTGCGGACATGCGCGTCCTGGTCACCGGCGGAGCCGGCTTCATCGGATCGCACTACGTGCGCACGATGCTCTCGGGGGGCTACCCGGGCTTCGAGGACGCCGAGGTGACCGTCTTCGACAAGCTCACCTACGCCGGCAACCCGGCCAACCTCGCGCCGGTCGCCGACAGCCCGCGCTACCGCTTCGTGCAGGGCGACATCTGCTCGGCTGCGGACCTGGACGCCGCGCTCCCCGGGCACGACGCCGTCGTGCACTTCGCCGCGGAGTCGCACGTCGACCGCTCCATCGGCGGCGGGGCCACCGACTTCGTGGTCACCAACGCGCTGGGTTCCCAGCAGCTGTTCGAGGCCGCCCTGCGCGCGGGCGTCGGCCGGGTGGTGCACGTGTCGACCGACGAGGTGTACGGCTCGATCGACTCCGGTTCGTGGACCGAGGAGCACCTGCTCCAGCCGAACTCCCCGTACTCGGCCTCCAAGGCCGCCAGCGACCTGATCGCGCGCGCCTACGCCCGGACCTACGGCCTGGACGTCTCGATCACCCGGTGCAGCAACAACTACGGGCCGTACCACTACCCGGAGAAGGTCATCCCGCTGTTCGTCACCAACCTGCTCGACGGGCTCACCGTGCCGCTGTACGGCGAGGGCGCCAACGTGCGCGACTGGCTCTTCGTCGACGACCACTGCCGCGGCATCCAGCTGGTGCTGGAGCACGGCGCCGCGGGCGAGATCTACAACATCGGCGGGGGGCGCGAGCTGTCCAACCGGGAGCTCACCGAGCAGCTGCTGGCCGCCACCGGCCGCGACTGGAGCTCGGTGGAGCAGATCGTCGACCCCCGCGGCGGGGGGCACGACCTGCGCTACTCGGTCGACTTCTCCAAGACCGCGGCGCTGGGCTACGCGCCGCGGATGCCGTTCGAGGAGGGGCTGGCCCTGACGGTGCAGTGGTACCGGGACAACCGCGCGTGGTGGGAGCCGCTCAAGGCCGCCGCCGGGACGGCCCGGGCATGAGCGACCCCACCCAGCCGACGGCCTGGCTGGTCACCGGCGCCTCCGGGCAGCTGGGCACCGACCTGCAGCGCCTGCTCTCCGGACAGGACCTCACCCCGCTGGGCCGGACGATGCTCGACCTGACCGACGAGGCCCAGGTGCGGGACGTGGTCGGCCGCTGGCGGGACGACGCGGTGTCCCGCGGCGCCCGCCCGGTCGTGCTCAACGCCGCCGCCTACACCGCCGTCGACGCCGCGGAGACCGACGAGGCCACCGCCCACCGGGTCAACGGCGAGGCGCCCGGCTGGCTGGCCGAGGAGCTCGCCGGCGTCGGGCGGCTGGTGCACGTCTCCACCGACTACGTCTTCGCCGGTGACGCGCGGACCCCCTACGGCGTCGACGACGAGCCCGCGCCCCGCACCGCCTACGGCCGTACCAAGCTGGCCGGCGAGCGGGCGGTGGCCGCGGTGGGCGGCGACGCCGTCGTCGTCCGCACCGCCTGGGTGTACGCCGCGCACGGCAGCAACTTCGTGCGGACCATGCTGCGGCTGGAGTCCGAGCGCGACACCGTCTCCGTGGTCGCCGACCAGACCGGCAGCCCGACCTGGTCCGCGGACCTGGCCCGCGGGCTCGTCGAGCTGGCCGGCACCCCGGTCCGGGGTGTCCTGCACGCGACCGACGCCGGCACGACCACCTGGCACGGTCTCGCCCGGGAGGTGTTCGCCCTCTCCGGCGCCGACCCGGACCGGGTGCTGCCCCTCACCACCGCGGAGTTCCCCCGGCCGGCGCCGCGGCCGGCCTACTCGGTGCTCGACCCGGCAGCCTGGCGTGCGGCCGGGCTGACCCCGCTCCCGGCCTGGCAGGAGTCGCTCCGGGCCTGCCTGGCCGAGCTGGGCGTGCTGCGGGGCTGACCGACTGCTCGGGACGGGGCACTCGGGACGGGGCACTCGGGACGGGGCGCTCGGGACGGGGCGCTCGGGACGGGGCGCTCGGGACGGGGGCGCTCGGGACCGGCCGCTGGGGAAGGGGTCAGCCGCGCAGCTCCGCGTACCGCGCCCGGCACTGGTCCAGCGTCGGCAGCAGCCCCTGCGCGCGGGCCTCGGTCAGCGTGGGGGCGGCGGTGTCCTTCGCGGAGAGCTGCACCTGGACGTCGCGCGGCCAGGGCAGGTCGAGCTCGGGGTCCATCGGGTGGACGCCGAACTCCCGGTCCGGGGAGTACCCGCTGGAGACCAGGTAGGTGACCGAGCTGCCGTCCTCGAGGGAGAGGAAGGCGTGCCCGAGCCCCTCGGAGAGGTAGACCGCCCGGGGCTCCGCGCTGTCCAGGAGCACGGCCTCGTGCACGCCGAAGGTGGGGGAGCCGACCCGGACGTCGACGACCACGTCGAGCACCCGGCCGGCGGGGCAGTAGACGTACTTCGCCTGGCCGGGGGGCACCAGGGCGAAGTGCACCCCGCGCAGCACCCCGCGGGCGGAGACGCTGTGGTTGGCCTGGGCGAGGGGCAGGGTGGACCCGGTGGCCTCGGCCAGCACGTCGGCCCGGTACCACTCGGTGAACCGGCCGCGGGCGTCGCCGTGCGCGACGAGATCGAGGACGTAGCTGTCAGGCACGGACAGTTCACGGATCTGCACGTCCCGACGCTAGCGGCCGGCCGCCGGCCGGCCAGTGGCTCTCCCCCTCAGGTGGTGGGGCCACCCAGGTGCAGCCGGCCGGCCAGCGAGGCGCCGCCGAAGGTGGCCGCGGGTTCCCAGCAGGTCGACCAGCCCTCCGCCTGCAGCTGCACCAGGGCCGCGCCGACGACCGCGCCCAGGGCCAGCGAGGTGACCGGGGTGATCGGGTCGGCCAGGTGCACGTCGACGACCTCGCCGGCGTCCCCGTCGTCGCTGCCGTAGCGGATGACCACCGGGAACTCCGGAAGCGCGGCCACCGCGGTGCGGAAGGCCTCGGTGACCGCGGTCAGCGCACCGGCCCGGGGGGTGCGCTGCGCGGCGGGGCGACGGCTGCCGACCAGGTCGCGGCTGCCGGTCGGGAAGAGGTCGCCGGCGCCCAGCCGGACCAGCGGGCGCGTGCCGGGGTCGGGGTCGGGGACCGGCAGGGACAGCCCGCGGACGACGGCCACGGGCAGCCCGGCGAGCTTGCCCTTGACCAGGTCGGCGGCGGCGGCCAGCTCGTCGACCACCGCCACCTGGGTGGTCTCCAGCCGGTTGCCGTGCGCGTCCACGGCGCCCCGGTGGTCGACCAGGGCCGGCAGCCCCGCCGACCCGATGGCCACGTCGGTGACCCCGTCCCGCCACGGGCGGCCGAACGTGTCGCTGACGACCACGGCCACGGTCACCCCGAGCAGGCCGGCGAGCGCGGCGCGCAGCTGCCGGGCGGACGCGTCGGCGTCGGCCGGCAGCAGCACGAGCGCGTCGGCGGCGACGTTCGAGGCGTCGATGCCGGCCGCGGCGACGACCCAGCCGTGCCGGGTCTCCACGATCCGCAGCGGCCCGCGGCGGGCGACGACCCGCACCGTCTCGGCGTCGATCGCCCGCTGCCGGACGGCCTCCCGGTCGGCGCCGGGTTCGACCGCCACCAGGTTGCCCTCCACCTTGGAGACGACCTTCGAGGTGACGACGACGACGTCGCCGTCGGCGAGCCAGGGGGCGGCGGTGGCGATCGCGCCGGCCAGGTCGTCCCCGGGCGCGAACTCCGGCAGCCCCGGGACCGGCAGCACCGAGATCCCCGTGGATGGTCTGGTCACGAGTCGCTCGTGGCCCCGCCCAGGGGCCCGCCCTGAGCTGGCGAAGGGTGGGGAGGGCGGGGTCCTTCCGCGGCGGCGTCCAGGGCGGCCCGGGCCATCGCGCGGGTGGCATCCGGTGAGCTCATCAGCAGCGGCACGGTGTGCACGGCGACGCCGGGGACCGTGGCGGCGTCGCCGGTGTGCACCAGCCAGGCGTCGAGCAGCCCACCGTCCCGCCGGGCGCCGTAGTGCCGGCCCACCCCCTCCGCGCTGACCTCGACGCCGACCACCGGCAGGCAGCGGTCGGCCATGCCGCGCACGACCTCCCCGCCGACGACGGGGGAGAGGCCCACCACCCGTCCGGCGGCGTCGCGGAGGGCCTCCCGGACGCCGGGCACACCCAGGATCGTGCCGATGGAGACCACCGGGTTCGAGGGGGCGAGGAGCACGACGTCGGCGGTGCCGAGGGCCTCGACCACCCCGGGGGCGGGGCGAGCGTCGTCGACCCCCACCTGGACGAAGGCCCGGGCCTCCAGGGCGGCGCGGTGGCGCACCCACCACTCCTGGAAGTGGATCGCCCGCTGCCGGCCGGTGTCCGGGTCGGTGACGACGACGTGGGTCTCCACCCGCTGGTCGCTCATCGGCAGCAGCCGCACCCCCGGACGCCAGCGGTCGGCGAGCGCGGCGGTGACCTCCGAGAGCGGGTAGCCGGCGTCGAGCATGCGGGTGCGGACGAGGTGGGTGGCGAGGTCGCGGTCGCCGAGGCCGAACCAGGTCGGCTCGGCGCCGTAGGCGGCGAGCTCGTCCTTGACGGTCCACGTCTCGCCGCGGCGGCCCCAGCCGCGGTCGTCGTCGATCCCGTCACCGAGCGTGTACATGACGGTGTCCAGGTCCGGGCAGATGCGCAGCCCGTGCATGGTCACGTCGTCGCCGGTGTTGACCACGGCGGTGACCTGCGCCCCGGGTGCGGCGCTCGTCACGCCGCGCAGGAAGCGAGCTCCGCCGACGCCGCCGGCCAGGACCACGATGTGCACCGGACCATCGTGCTCCTCGGCAGATGTGCACCGCAGCACCGGTCGCCAGCGAGGCGATCTTCACGAAACCGTTCGGTTTCGGTAGGCAGATGGTGCTGGAAACCGCGGCGTGTCCGAGTGTTGGGTGACCACTTACGGACAACTTGTTACGGGCGGGGCCAGAGTGACGAGCGGTTACACCCTCCCAACTTGACCCCGACTCAACGACACGCGTGTAATTCCGATGTTGTCATCGGACGCCGACGGATCCGGAGTGGTCCCGGCGGGTGACAGGAAGCCAGCGAGAGGGGACGCAACGTGATGGCCGAGGTGTCGTGGATGAGCGAGTACCGGAGTGCCGCGCCGGCCGGTCACGGGCGGGACGTGCTGGGGGTGACCGGGGTCTTCGACCCCGGTTTCCCGGGGCTGGACGGCGAGGAGCAGGGCTGGCAGGAGCGCGCGCTGTGCGCCGAGACCGACCCGGAGGCCTTCTTCCCGGAGAAGGGCGGCTCCACCCGCGAGGCCAAGCGGATCTGCACCGGCTGCGAGGTGCGCGCCGAGTGCCTGGAGTACGCGCTCGCCAACGACGAGCGCTTCGGCATCTGGGGCGGGCTCTCCGAGCGGGAGCGCCGCCGGCTGCGTCGCCGCGCCGGCTGAGAAAGGACCCCCTTCCTCCCCACCCTTCGCAAGCTCAGTCCGGGCCCCTGGAAGGGGGCCGACAGGCTCGCGGCGGGACCCTCCAGAAGGGCCGGGGGCTGGCCCCTGGAACGGGGCCGACAGGCCCGCGGCGGGAATCCCCACCGAGGACACCGGGTCCCTCCCCTCGCCGGGACCCGGTGACCGATCCGGTCGCGATCGATGTGGTCGACTGAGGCCGTGTCGACCGAGGGACCGGAGCCGCACGTCGTCGACGGCCGGGCCCGCGTGGTCCGGGAGATCCGCGCAGCCGCGCCGCTGATGGCCGCGCTCGCCGCCCCGCTCACCGCCCGTGGCCCCTGGCTGACCGCCGCCCTCAACGCCCAGTCCGCCCGGGTGCTCGTCCCGGTGCGCGCGCGGGCCGTGGTCGTCGCCCCCGCACCGGGTGCCCGCCCGGACGGGCTGGCCCTGCTCACCTCCCACCGTCGCGGCCTGGTGACCGCGGTGGGCCTGCTCGGCTCGGGCCCGGGCACCGCGCCGCTCCCCGGCGGCCGGCCGTCGGCCCGGCTGCTCGCCCGCGACCCCGAGGTGGCCGGGCGTCTGGCCGGGGGCGTGCTCGACCTGCTGGACTCCGTCCGCGGGGCCTGGACACTGCGGTTGACCGGCCTGCCGCTGGGCGACCCGGTCGTGCGCCGGCTGGCCGCGGCGCTGCCCGACGCCCAGCTGGCCACCAGCCGCAGCCGCCGGCTGGTCGACGAGCTGGACACCGTGGCCGAGGTGCGGCGCAGCCGCGACCCCGCGGAGCTGGAGCGCTGGCTGCCGGAGCTGGCCGGGCGGCTCGGGGCCCGGGCGTTCGCGCCCCTGCGGGCCGCGGCCCGGCTGCAGGCCGCCATCGGCCGGCTGGAGCTGGCCGTGGTGCCCGCCGGGGCAGGTGCGGCGGCGGTGCTGCTCACGCTGCTGGAGGACGGTCCGGCCGGGGAGGAGCGCCGGCCCTGGTGGGGAGCCAGTGACATCGGGGGGCTCCGTCGGGAACTCGGCTCCCCGTCGGTGTCGCTGACCGCCTCGCGGGGGCTGGTCAACCTGACCCGGCGCGGCGTCAGTCGGGGAGCAGCAGCTCGCTGACGCCGGGCGCCGCGCTGACCGGTGCGCTGTCCAGCCCGAGCTGCACCACCCCGGTCGCCGCCGCCCGGCCGTCGCGGACCCCGCCGTCGGCCGTCAGCGTCGCGGTCAGCCGGTACGCCCGGCCGGTGTACGTGGGGGCGCCGCCGTTGGGCCGGGTGTACGTGGGGAAGAGACCGGCCAGCTCGACCCGGTCGCCGTCCCGGCGCACCTGGAGGCCGGGGTCGGCCAGGTCGGCGTACTCGGTGCGCCCGCGGGCGCAGCCGGCCGCGGCGGGGTCGGCCGGGGGCTCGGCGGTGAGGCAGTTCCAGATCGGCAGCCGGACGTGGGCCAGCGCGCGCTCCCCGTCGGTGGAGACGCTCAGGCTGGGGGTGGTGACCGTCAGCCCGACCGCGCGCTCCTCCAGGAGCAGGCCGGTGAACGCGGCCCGCGCGGTCAGCCCGTCGTCGCCGGGGAGGACCGAGCGGAACGCCAGGGACCCCGCGGCGGGTTCGGCGGCAGGGGGCTCCGGCGACCCGGTCGGCCCGGTCTCCGGGGGTGCTGCCAGCGGGATCGACCGGGCCGCGGTCGCGGGCGTCGTGGCGCCGGTGGGCACGGTCCCGGCCAGCGCCGCGGCGCCGAGCAGCAGGACGACGGCGCCGGCGGTCGCGGCGTGCGTGCCCCGGCCGTCCGGGCGCCCGGCTGTGCCGGCGGGGACGGCGGTCGCGGTGCTGGCGGGGCTGCCGCTGCGGGGCGCCGCCGGCGGGACGGGGGAGCCCGGCGGGCGGTCCAGGAAGCCGGGCAGGTCGTCGACGACGCCGTCCGGCGGGTCGGTGGTCGGTGCCGTGCCGCCCGGCACCGTGCCGCCCGCGTCGGAGCCGGTGCGTTCGGCCGGTCCGGGTCGGCCGGCGGTCAGCGCCGTCGTCGCCAGGCCGAGGGCGACGCCGGTCAGCAGGCCCACCAGCAGCCAGCGACCGGTCCCGCTGCCACCGGCCGGTTCGGGGGCGGCCGTCGAGACCCGGGCGACGTCCACCAGCTCCTCCGACCGGCCCTCCGCGACGAGCACGTCGACCACGGCGTCCGCGGCCCGGACGGCGTCCGCCCGGTCCGGCAGCGTGCTGCGCACCGTGATGGTCGCCGCGTCCCCGACCCGCTCGACCGCCAGGCCGGCCCGCAGGTCGGCCAGCGGGACGTCGGACAGCGCGGCATCGGAACCGGCGGCGGCGCGCACGGTCTCCGGAGCGGTGGCCAGCGCGGCGTACCGGTCGGCCACCAGCACCGCCGCCGCGGCGCCGGTCTCGGTCCGCGGGGTGACGGTGAGGCCGGCGGCGGCGGTCACCTGGCGCGGGCGCAGGGCCAGCGCGCCGACGGTGACCGCCACGACCAGGAGCAGGACCAGGCCGCCGGCCAGCCAGGGGCGCCGGGCGTCCCGTCCGTCGGTCGGGCGGTGGTGCGGTGCGCTCATCGCCGGACAGCATGGCAGCGGGGGGTGACGGCACCCCGGCCCCCTTCCGGGGGTCCGCCCTGAGCGTGCGGAGGGCGGGGAGGAAGGGGGTCCTCCATCAGCCGGTGGGGTCGATCTCCTCCGGGTCGCGGCCCAGCAGCACCGCCACCTGGTCGACGACCACGTCGCGGACCAGGTCGGCGAGGTCGTCGCGGTCGGCGGCCCGGATCTCCAGCGGGCGCCGGTAGACCACGATCCGCGCCGGGTGCTCGCGGCCGTCCTCGCGGCGGGCGGGCAGCACCCGGGCCAGCGGGACGCTGCCGTCGTCCAGCACGTCGGAGTCGAGCACGACGTCGTCCGGGCTGGAGTGGTCGACCCACGGGACGTCCTCGACCGCGAACTCGACCCCGGCCAGTTCCCGTTCCCACCGGCGCTCCAGGTCCTCGACCGCGTCGAGGACCAGGTCGTCGAACTGCTCCGCCCGGCTGCGCGACAGGGGAACGGTGGACGGCACCAGCCGTCCGCGCAGCCCGCGACCGTGTCGGTCGCGCCGGGCGCGGGCAGGGAGGCGGTCCATCGCAGGCAGAGCGTACGGCTCCCGGCGCGGTCCGGGGACGCCGGTTCCGCGAGGTGCCGGGTGGCCCGGTGGGGCTGGTGGGACGGGCCACCCGGTGTGCCTGCTCCCCAACTCACGGATCCGCGATTACTGTGCCGGTCGTGAGGAACCGGTGGTGAGGCAGTCCCGTCGCTGCTCGCGCAGCGGCTGCGCGCAACCGGCAGCGGCGACCCTGACCTACGTGTACGCGGAGTCCACGGCCGTCGTCGGGCCGTTGGCGACGTACTCGGAGCCGCACAGCTACGACCTGTGCGAGTTCCACGCCCAGCGCCTGACCGTGCCGCGGGGCTGGGAGGTCGTGCGGCACGAGATCGACGCCGACGACGCCGGCATGACCGGCGACGACCTGTTGGCCCTCGCCGACGCCGTCCGCGAGGCGGCCCGCCCCGAGCCCCCGCGCAACCCCGCCGACGACGGCAGCGGCACCCGCCGCGGCCACCTCCGGGTGCTCCCCAACCTCCCCTAGTCGCTCTCCCGGTCCGCTCCGGGATCCCGCCGCGAGCTCACCAGCGGTGAGGGGTAGGGGTGTCCTTATATGGTTCGGCGCGTGACAGACCTGTCGTCGATCATCAAGGCCTACGACGTGCGTGGGCTCGTCCCCGAGCAGTGGGACGAGGACGTGGCGCGGGCCATCGGCGCCGCCTTCGCCGAGTTCGTCTCCGCCGAGGCCCTGGCCGCGGGGAGCGAGGCGACCGCGGTCGTCACCGCCCACGACATGCGCGACTCGTCGGTCCCGCTGTCCCGCGCGTTCGCCGAGGGGGTCCTCTCCCGCGGCGTCGACGTCGTCGAGGCCGGGCTCGGCTCCACCGACATGCTGTACTTCGCCGCGGGGTCGCTGGAGATGCCCGGGGCGATGTTCACCGCCAGCCACAACCCCGCGCAGTACAACGGCATCAAGCTGTGCCGCGCCGGCGCCGCCCCGATCGGCCAGGACTCCGGCCTGGTCCAGATCCGCCGGTGGGCCGAGACCGAGCTGGACGCACCCGGCACCGCCTTCGGCCGTGCGCCCGACCGGGTCGGCAGCGTCTCCGCGCGCGACCTGGTCGCCGAGTACGCGGCCCACCTGCGCCGGCTGGTCGACCTCTCCGGCATCCGCCCGCTCAAGGTCGTGGTCGACGCCGGCAACGGGATGGGCGGCTTCACCGTCCCGGTGGTGCTCACCGGGCTGCCGCTGGACGTCGTCCCCATGTACTTCGAGCTCGACGGCAGCTTCCCCAACCACGAGGCGAACCCGCTGGACCCGGCCAACCTGGTCGACCTGCAGGCCGCGGTCCGCGAGCACGGCGCCGACATCGGTCTGGCCTTCGACGGCGACGCCGACCGCTGCTTCATCATCGACGAGCGGGGCGAGCCGGTCAGCCCCTCGGCGATCACCGGGCTGGTCGCCGTCCGGGAGCTGGCCAAGGGGCGCGGGACCACGATCATCCACAACCTGATCACCTCCCGCGCCGTGCCGGAGATCGTCCGCGAGCACGGTGGGGAGCCGGTGCGCACCCGTGTCGGTCACTCGTTCATCAAGGCGGAGATGGCGCGCACCGACGCGGTCTTCGGCGGCGAGCACTCCGCGCACTACTACTTCCGGGATTTCTGGCGCGCCGACACCGGGATGCTCGCCGCGATGCACGTGCTCGCGGCGCTCGGCGAGCAGTCCCGGCCGCTGTCGGAGCTGACCGCGGAGTACGAGCGCTACGCCGCTTCCGGCGAGATCAACTCCACCGTCACCGACGCCGCCGGGCGGGTCGCCGCGGTGCGGAAGGCCTTCGAGGAGGGCGAGGGGGTGACCGTCGACGAGCTCGACGGGCTGACCGTCTCGCTGCCCGACGGCTCCTGGTTCAACCTGCGGGCCAGCAACACCGAGCCGCTGCTGCGGCTGAACGTGGAGGCCCCGGACGCGGCACGGATGGCCGAGCTGCGCGACGAGGTGCTGAGGACGGTGCGGGCATGACCGACGGCGACACCGGCGGACGTGCGGACACGCTGGGCATCGACCCGGCGCTGCTGGAGATCCTGGCCTGCCCGGACACCCACCACACCCCGCTGACCCTCGACGTGCCCGCGGCGGAGCTGGTGTGCCCGACCTGCCGGCGGGCCTTCCCGGTGCGCGACGGCATCCCGGTGCTGCTGCTCGACGAGGCCCGGCTGCGGCCATGACGACGGGGCTCGTGACGACGGGGCTCGTGACGACGGGGCCCGGGAGAGGGGGCCGGGCGTGACCTCCCCCGAGCTCGCCGAGGAGGTCCTCGACGACCTCTCCCTGTTGCGGGCCCGCGACCCCCGGGGCCTGCTGCCGGCGGTCGCCGGCGCCGGTGCCCAGGTGCGGGAGACCGCCGCGCTCACCGGCGAGACCGACCTCGGCCGGGTCACCGCCGGTGGCCGTCCGCGCGGGCTGGTCATCGTGGGCCGGCGCGAGGGCGCGGTGGCCGCCGAGGTGCTGCGGAGCCTGCTGGGCCCGGCGAGCCCGGTCACCGTCGACGTCGTCCCCGGGCCGGCGCTGCCGGTCTGGATGGGCGCCTCCGACATCGCGGTGGTCGCCACCCGGACCGGCGCCGGGCAGTACGCCGTCGCACCGGCATACGAGGCAGCCCGCCGCGGCGTGGCCCTCGTCGGCATCGGTGCGGTCGACGCCCCGCTGCACGCCGCCTGCGCCACCGCCCGCGCGCCCTACGTGCCGCTGCCTGCCAACCGGGTGCGGCACGCCACGCTGTGGTCGCTGCTCACCCCGATGCTGCTGCTCGCCGCCGAGCTCGGGCTGCTGCCGGGCGACACCGCCGACGTCTCCCCGGTCGCCGACGCGCTGGACGCGGTCGCCGCGGAGTGCGGGCCGGCCCGGGAGTCGTTCGTCAACCCGGCCAAGACGCTGGCGCTGGAGCTGCTGGACGCGCTGCCGGTGATCGTCGCCGAGGGGCCGCTGGCCGGCGCCGCGGCGGGGCGGGTCGCCGACCAGCTGGCCACCCTCGCCGGGCTGCCGGCCACCACCTTCCGGCTGCCCGACCAGCGGGTCGCCGCGCGCACCGTGCTGGCCGGACCGCTGGCTCCGGAGGGCGGCGAGGACGACTTCTTCCGGGACCGGGCCGAGGACACCGGCCGGCGGCTGCGGCTGCTGACCCTGCGGGACGCCGGCGCCGGCGCCAGCGAGGGGGCGCACGAGCGCGATCCCCGGTCGGCGGGGGAGGCGATGACGGAGGTGCTCCGGATCGCCGCGGAGCACAACGTCCCGGTGAGCCGGCTGGGTGACGACGACCAGCCCGAGCGCCACCCCCGGCTGGCCCGGGTGGCCCGGCAGCTGGCGGTCGCGGACTTCAGCGCCGTCTACCTGGCACTGGCCCTGGACCACGAGCGGGCGCTGGGCTCGTGAGCGGCACCCCCACGGCGTGGGCGACGGCGCCGGACGCGACTGCCCCGGCCGGGTGAGCCCCGACGGCGTGGGTCTCCAGCTCAGGAGGGAGGTGGCCGACTCCCGGGAAGTGACCACTCCACCGGTAGCCTCCGCATCGATGTGGCAGCTGGACAGCCCGGTGCGGCACTACCCGTGGGGGAGCCGGACGGTCATCCCCGAGCTGCTCGGCCTGCCCTCGCCGGCCGAGCAGCCCTTCGCCGAACTCTGGATGGGGGCACACCCCGACGCCCCCAGCCGGCTCGCCGACGGCACCGGCCTGGACGATGCGATCGCGGCCAACCCCGACGAACTGCTGGGCACCCGGGTGCGCGAGCGCTTCGGCCCGCGGCTGCCGTTCCTGATGAAGGTGCTGGCCGCGGACACCCCGCTGTCGCTGCAGGCGCACCCCACCACGGCCCAGGCCGAGGTGGGCTTCGCCGCCGAGGAGGCCGCCGGGGTCCCGCACGACGACCCGACGCGGACCTTCAAGGACCGGTTCCACAAGCCGGAGCTGCTGCTCGCGATCACCCCGGTCGAGGCGCTGTGCGGCTTCCGCCCGGTGGCGGAGTCGCTGCACTGCCTGGCCAAGCTCCAGCTGCCCGAGCTGATGCCGACGATCGCGGCGCTGGCCCACGGCGGGCTGCGGGCCGCGATCCCGCAGCTGCTGGCGCTGTCGCAGCTGCGCAGGACGTCGCTGGTGGCCGCGGTGGCCGAGCGGGCCGCGTCCTTCGTCGCCGCGCACGACCCGGAGTTCATCAACACCTACCGCTGGGCGGCCACGCTGGCCGAGCAGTACCCGGGTGACCCCGGCGTCGTCATCTCCTTGATGTGCAACCACCTCCGGCTCGCCCCGGGCGAGGCCGTGTTCCTGCCCGCCGGCAACCTGCACGCCTACCTGTGCGGGGCCGGCGTCGAGGTGATGGCCAGCTCGGACAACGTGCTTCGCGGTGGGCTCACCAGCAAGCACGTCGACCTGGCGGCGCTGATCGAGGTGCTCGACTTCACCGACGGCCGGGTGCCGGTCATCCACCCGGTGCTCGGCCCGGGCGGCCTGCGCTACCCGGTCCCGGTCGACGACTTCGACCTCACCCGGTGCCAGGTCGACGTCGACCCCGGTGTGCTGACCACCGCCGGCCCGCAGCTGCTGCTGTGCGCCGAGGGCACCGCACGGCTGGCCGCGGCCGACGGCGAGCTGGTCCTGGAGCGGGGGCAGTCGGCGTTCGTGCCGGCCGGGGCCCCGGTCACCGCGCGCGGCCCCGCCGTGCTCTACCGGAGCACCACCGCCCTGCGCTGAGGGGAGGACCCCGCTGCCCCCCACCGCTCGCACGCTCGCGGCGGGACCCTGCAGGGGGGCCGTTCCAGCACCTCACCAGGCGGCCGACCCGGCAGCTCACCTGCACTACCCTGAGACGCGGCACGAGCCCCGCCGAAGCCTCGGCATGCTCGCTCACCGCGTCCGCCTGACCGATCGTCAGGGGACTCAGCGACCGACGACCGCCCGCCGACCGAGCGGGCCGGACACTGGAGCGACATGACCGCCAGCACTGGCAACCCCGTCCTGACCGACGGCGACTTCAAGGTCGCCGACCTCTCCCTCGCCGGCTTCGGCCGCAAGGAGATCTCCCTCGCCGAGCACGAGATGCCCGGGCTGATGGCGCTGCGCGCCGAGTACGGCGACGCCCAGCCGCTGGCCGGCGCCCGGATCGCCGGCTCGCTGCACATGACCATCCAGACCGCGGTGCTCATCGAGACGCTGACGGCGCTCGGCGCCGACGTGCGCTGGGTCAGCTGCAACATCTTCTCCACCCAGGACCACGCCGCCGCGGCCATCGTCGTCGGCGACGGCACCCCGGAGCAGCCGTCCGGCGTCCCGGTGTTCGCCTGGAAGGGCGAGACGCTGGAGGAGTACTGGTGGTGCACCCAGCGGCTGTTCGAGTTCCGGGACGAGAACGGGGACGTCGTCGGGCCGAACATGGTGCTCGACGACGGCGGCGACGCCACCCTGCTGATCCACCTGGGCACCCGGTTCGAGGCCGACGGCGTCGTGCCCGACACCACCGACGCCGACTCCGAGGAGTACGGCGTCATCCTCGACGTGCTGCGCGGCACGCTGGCGACCGACGGGCAGTACTGGACCCGGATCGGCCAGGGCATCAAGGGCGTCACCGAGGAGACCACCACCGGCGTGCTGCGGCTGTATGAGCTCGCCCGCGAGGGCCGGCTGCTCTTCCCGGCGATCAACGTCAACGACTCGGTCACCAAGAGCAAGTTCGACAACCTCTACGGCTGCCGGCACTCGCTGATCGACGGCCTCAACCGGGCCACCGACGTGATGATCGGCGGCAAGGTCGCCGTCGTCTGCGGCTACGGCGACGTCGGCAAGGGCTGCGCGGAGTCACTGCGCGGCCAGGGCGCCCGGGTGATCGTCACCGAAATCGACCCGATCAACGCCCTCCAGGCCGCGATGCACGGCTACGAGGTGACCACGCTGGACGAGGTCATCGGCAAGGCCGACATCATCATCACCGCCACCGGCAACAAGGACATCATCTCCGCCGAGCAGCTGGCCTCGACCAAGCACCAGGCGATCATCGGCAACATCGGCCACTTCGACAACGAGATCGACATGGCCGGCCTGGCCCGCACACCCGGCGTCACCCGGACGACGATCAAGCCGCAGGTCGACGAGTGGCGGTTCGCCGACGGCCACACGATCATCGTGCTCTCCGAGGGGCGGCTGCTGAACCTCGGCAACGCCACCGGGCACCCGAGCTTCGTCATGAGCGCGTCGTTCTCCAACCAGACGCTCGCCCAGATCGAGCTGTGGAACAACCGCGCCGCCTACGAGGGCAAGACCCCCGGCGTCACCGTGCTGCCCAAGAAGCTCGACGAGCACGTCGCCCGGCTGCACCTCGACGCCCTCGGGGTAAAGCTCACGACGCTGACCAAGGTCCAGGCCGACTACCTCGGCGTCCCGGTCGAGGGCCCGTACAAGAGCGACCACTACCGCTACTGAAAGGACCCCCTCGCCCCCCGCCCCTCGCAGGCTCGGGGCGGGACCCTGCGAGGGGGCCGTTCCAGCACGTCACCTGCTCGGCGCGGGCCCCTGAAGGGTGGCCGTTCCATCCGCTCACCTCCGCCCCTCACCCCCGCTCGGGGTGAGGGGCGGACGGCTTTCCCGGCCGGGTGGGAACGATTGCCGCGCTCCGTCACGCACAATGGCGCCGTGCCCCCTTCCGCACCCATGCCAGGAGCCAGTCGCGGCCGCGTGCTGGTCGTCGACGACGACGCCGCCCTCGCCGAGATGCTCGGCATCGTGCTGCGGCGCGAGGGATACGAACCCGCCTTCGTCTCCGACGGCGCCCGGGCGGTCGCCACGTTCCAGCAGGTCCGGCCCGATCTGGTGCTGCTGGACCTGATGCTGCCCGGCCGCAACGGCCTGCAGATCTGCCAGGACATCCGCACCCAGTCCACGGTCCCGGTCATCATGCTGACGGCGAAGGGCGACACGATCGACGTCGTCCAGGGTCTGGAGGCCGGCGCCGACGACTACGTGACCAAGCCGTTCAAACCGGTGGAGCTGGTCGCCCGGGTGCGGGCGCAGCTGCGGCGTGGGGAGAACGGTCAGGCGGAGAGCCTGTCCATCGGCGACGTGCTGATCGACGTCCCGGCCCACCAGGTGACCCGGGACGGCGAACCGATCGCGCTGACCCCGCTGGAGTTCGACCTGCTGGTGGCGCTGGCCCGCAAGCCCCGTCAGGTGTTCACCCGGGAGCTGCTCCTGGAGCAGGTGTGGGGCTATCGGCACGCCGCGGACACCCGGCTGGTCAACGTGCACGTGCAGCGGCTGCGCGCCAAGGTCGAGCGCGACCCGGAGAAGCCCGAGGTCGTGCTGACCGTCCGCGGCGTCGGGTACAAGGCCGGCCCCCCGTGAGCGGAGCGGGCCGTGAGCATCGCAGCGAGCGCCAGCGAGCGAGGAGCGGAGGGGGTCGCGGGAGCGAACCACTGGGCGCCGTGAGCGGAGCGGGCCGTGAGCATCGCAGCGAGCGCCAGCGAGCGAGGAGCGGAGGGGGTCGCGGGAGCGAACCACTGGGCGCCGTGAGCGGAGCGTGCCGCGAGATCGGGCCAGTGGGCGCCGTGAGCGGGCCGTCCGGCCGGTGAGCACCGTGCCACCCGCCACGTCGGCACCGACGGTGCCCGGGCCCGACGCCGCGCCGGCCGCGCGTCCGGGTGGTGCGCCCGGCACCGCCCAGCGGCTGCGGCGCGGGGTGCGTCGCCGGGCCCGGCGGGCCCGCCGCAAGGCGCTGGTCGGCAGCTGGCGGCTGGCCCGCCGGGCGTTGCACGCCTGGCGGTCCTCGCTGCAGCTGCGGGTCGCCTCGATCACCGTCGTCGTCGCGGGCGCGGTGGTGGTCGTCGTCAGCCTGGTGCTGTTCCGCCAGATCACCGACCAGCTGCTGGGCGTGAAGGAGCAGGCGGCGATCGACCAGTCGCTCAACGGCATCCCGTTCGCCCAGTCCGAGGTCAGCGCCATCGCCACCGGTGACTCCGCCAGCGTGCGGTCGGCGCTGGCCCGCACCGTCGAGGGGCTGCAGCAGCGCGGGGGCGCCGCCGGCGACTTCGACGTCGTCATGCTCTACCGCTCCGGTGAGTTCGAGCGGCCGGCGGTCAGCCGGCGCGACGTCTACCCGGCGTTGCCCGCCGACCTGCGCGCGGAGGTCGCCGCCGGCTCCCAGGCCTACCGCTACGCCCCCGTGTCCGACGACGAGGGCAACCCGGTGCCCACCCTGCTGGTCGGCGCGCCGGTGCCCACCGATGCCGGGGCGGGGGAGCGGGTGGAGCTGTACTTCGCCTTCCCGCTGGACCAGGAGCAGGAGAGCCTGGAGCTGATCCGCAGCACCGTGGTGATCAGCGGGACCGCCCTGGTGCTGTTCGTGGTGGGGATCGGGGTGCTGGTCACCCGGCTGGTCGTCGACCCGGTGCGGCGCGCCGCGGCAGGCGCCCAGCGGCTCGCCGAGGGGCACCTGGAGGAGCGGCTGGCCGTCCGCGGCGAGGACGAGCTGGCCCGGCTGGCCACCAGCTTCAACGCGATGGCCGACAGCCTGCAGCGCCAGATCACCCAGCTGGAGGGCCTGTCCCAGCTGCAGCAGCGGTTCACCTCCGACGTGTCCCACGAGCTGCGCACGCCGCTCACCACGGTGCAGATGGCGGCCGCCGTCCTGCACGACGCCCGCGACGAGTTCGACCCGGCGGTGGCCCGTTCCGCGGAGCTGCTGCAGGCCGAGCTGAACCGCTTCGAGGTGCTGCTGTCGGACCTGCTGGAGATCAGCCGGTACGACGCCGGTGCCGCGGTGCTGGAGGCGGAGGCGCAGGACCTGCGGCGGCTGGTCGAGCAGTCGGTCGAGGGGATGACCGCGCTGGCCGAGCGGCACGGCTGCGAGCTGCGGGTCGACGTCCCCGCGAAGCCGGTGGTCGCCGAGGTCGACGGCCGGCGGATCGAGCGGGTGCTGCGCAACCTGGTGGGCAACGCGGTGGAGCACGGCACCGGACGCCCGGTGGAGCTCACCCTGGCCGCCTCGGGCAGCGCCGCGGCGATCACCGTCCGGGACCACGGCGTCGGCCTGAGCAGCGCCGACGCCCAGCACGTCTTCGACCGCTTCTGGCGCGCCGACCCCTCACGGGTGCGCACGGTGGGCGGCAGCGGGCTGGGCTTGTCGATCAGCCTGGAGGACGCCCGGCTGCACGGGGGCTGGCTGCAGGTGTGGGGTCAGCCGGGGCAGGGCGCCCAGTTCCGGCTCACCGTGCCGCTGACCGCGGGTGCGGCGCTGACGAGCAGCCCGCTGCCGCTCCGCCCGGTCATGCCGCGCCGGACGGAGGACGCCCGGTGACCGCCCGGCGGCGGTGGACCGCCGTGTTGAGCCTGCTGGCGGTCCTGGTGCTGGCCGGCTGCAACACCGTGCCGAGCAGCTCGCCGACCGTGCGGATCACCCACGTTCCCCAGCCGCCCCGCGGGGACGTCGGGCTCGAGCCGTTCGGCCCGGTGTCCGGGGCGACCCCGGAGGAGGTCGTCCGGGGCTTCATCGAGGCCAGCGCCAGCCCGACCCGCAACCACCCGGTGGCCCGCCAGTACCTGGCCACCGGGGCGGCGGAGTCCTGGTCCGACGCCGACGGCATCACGATCATCAGCCGCGACTACGCCGCGGTGCGCGCCGAGCCGGGCACCGTCGAGGTGACCGCGGCGAAGGTGGGCAGCGTGGACCAGCGGGGCGTCTTCACCGTGGCCGGCGACGAGCAGTACAACGGCTCCTTCACCCTCGTGCGGGAGGAGGGGGAGTGGCGGATCACCGACCCGCCGGGTGGCCTGGTCATGCTGCAGCCGGACTTCGAGCGCACCTACGACCAGCTCGACGCGTTCTTCCTCGACCCCACGTTCAGCCGCGTCGTGCCCGACCCCCGTTACCTGGTCTCCGGCGACGCGCAGTACAACCTGCTGGTGGAGCGGCTGCTCAGCGGGCCCGCGCCGACGATCGCCGCCGGGGTGGAGAACCCGCTGGCGGGGGCGCAGCTGCGCAGCGCGGTCGAGGTGTCCGGCCAGACCGCGACGGTCGACCTCACCTGGCCGGACCGGGTCTCCGACACGACGCTGGAGGCCGCGGCCGGCCAGCTGGTCTGGACCCTGGTGCGCGCCGGCCTCGGCGCGGTCGAGGTGCGCCGGGACGGCCAGCCGTTGGGCATCCCCGGCCTGCCCACCGCGCAGACCACCGACGACTGGGTGCGCCTGGACCCGGACTACGCACCGGCCGACGCGGTGGGGCACTACCTCGCCGGCGGCGCGCTCCGCCGGGCCACCGACGGGGAGCCGGTGCCGGGCCCGGCGGGTGCCGGGGCCTACGGGCTGCAGTCGGCGGCGATCACCACCGACCGGGAGGGCGCGCTGGGCCTCACGGCGGGTGTCTCGACGTCGGTGAACCCGATGGGTGCGCCGGCGACGCTGTTCGCGGGGCCGTACGGCGGGGAGATGGCCCCGGTACTCGGCGGTCCGGGCTTCACCCCACCGACCACCGCGGGTCCCCGCGCGGAGGTGTGGACGGTCCGCGACGGCACCGAGGTGGTGCGCCTGGCCGCCGGGGGTGCCCCGCAGACGGTGAGCGCGACGACGTTGGCCGGCCTGGGGCGGGCGACGGCGTTCCAGCTGTCGCCGGACGGGGTCCGCGCGGCCTTGGTCATCGAGGGCCCCGACGGCGGCCGGTTGTACGTCGGCACCGTGGTGCGCGACGAGGAGGCGGTCAGCGTCCGGGACCTGCGCTCGATCACCCCCTCACTGCGGGAGGTCACCGACGTGGCGTGGCGGAACGCAGGCGTGCTGGTCGTCCTCGCCGCCGACGCGGGGGAGGAGCGCGCCGTCCCCTGGTCGGTCGACGTCGACGGCTGGGCGCTGACCGCGCTGGCCACCGCCGGCCTGCCCGCTGACCGGACCGGCCTGGCCGCCGCTCCAGGTCGCCCGTTGCTGGTCAGTGCCGATGGCACGATCTGGCAGCTGGTCAGCGGCACCTGGGTGACGCCGATCCGCAGCGCCGGGCCGCTGGCCGGTGGAGCGCCCTTCTACCCGCTCTGACCCGCCGGTGACCGCCGCCGTCCCCAGCGCCGGTGGGCGTCCCCAGGACGCAGTGCGGGACGGTGGTTCGCGCGGGAGCCGGGCAGCCTGGTGCCCGTGGGCACGACGCCGGCCGGCCCGGGTTCCCAGTGGCGTGGCCTGCTGGGGGACGCCGTCCGCACGCTCGCCGACCTGGTGCTGCCGCGTGCCTGCGCCGGCTGCGCGGTGCCCGGCCCGGTGCTGTGCCCGCGCTGCCGGGCGCTGCTGGCCCGCCCCCGGCTGGCCCAGCCGCGGCGGCACCCGCCGGGCTTCCCGCCCACCGTCGCCGCCGGCGCCTACGCCGGGCCGGTGCGCCCGGCGGTGGTCGCGTTCAAGGAGCACGGCCGGGCGGAGCTGGCCGTGCCACTCGGCAGCGCGCTGGCGCTCGCGGTCGCCGCGGTGCTGACCGGCCTGGCGCACCCGCCTGCGCCGGGCGCGCCGGTGCTGCTGGTGCCGGTGCCCAGCTCCGCCGCGGCGGTGCGGGCCCGCGGCCGGGACCACGTGCGCGAGCTGGCCGACCGGGCGGTGGCGGACCTGCGCGCCGCGGGGACGCAGGCCACGACCGTCCCGCTGCTGCGACGGCCCCGGGGCGCCGTGGACAGTGCGGGGCTCGGGGCGCGGGAGCGGCAGGCCAACCTGGCCGGCCGGTTCGCCGTGCGGGGCCGCCCGGTGCCGTCCGGCGTCCTGGTCCTGGTCGACGACGTGGTGACCAGCGGGGCCACCCTGACCGAGGCCGCCCGGGCGCTCCGGGCCGCGGCGGAGCAGGCTCCGCCGGCCGACACGCCGGTGCTCGCCGCGGTGGTCGCCGCGACCCCGCGGCGCGGCTCCGTGCCCCGGACGGCGCCCCCACCAGGGGCGTTCACCGTGCGTCGCTGACGGCGGCCCCCGAGGGGGGCGTCTCCGGTGTCGGGAACCGGAAGACGCAACTAGCGTGGGTGCGATCACACCCGCTCACCGGGAGGTCTCATGGAGATCGTGGTCCGTGGACGCAACGTCGAGGTGCCCGAGCACTTCCGCACGCACGTCGAGGACAAGGTCGGTCAGCTCGAGCGCTTCGACGGCAAGTTGATCCGCATCGACGTCGAGCTGTTGCACGAGAAGAACCCGCGCCAGGCGGCCAACTGCCAGCGCGTGGAGATCACGCTCCGCGGCAAGGGCCCGGTGGCCCGCGCCGAGGCGTGCGCCCCCGACTTCTACGCCGCGCTCGAGCTCGCGGTGGACAAGCTGGAGAACCGGCTGCGGCGGGCCAACGACCGCCGCCGGGTGCACCACGGCCGCCGGACTCCACCGAGCGTCCGGCTCGACGGCGTCTCCGACGCTCCCGTGGAGACGATGCTGGCCGGCAAGGCCGCCGACCTCGGCGGGGGCGTGCCCGACCTGGAGCCGAACGCCGCGCCGCTGGTCACCGACCTCGACGAGCACCTGCCCGGCCGGATCGTGCGCGAGAAGGTCCACTCGGCCACGCCGATGCACGTCGACCAGGCCCTCTACGAGATGGAGCTCGTGGGCCACGACTTCTTCCTGTTCCTGTGCGCCGACACCGGCCAGCCGTCGGTGGTCTACCGCCGGCACGCCTTCGACTACGGCCTGATCCGGCTGGGTGCGCAGGTGCCGGGTGCCCAGACCGCCGGCGCCGACGCGGCGAGCGGCGGGGACAGCGTCGGGACGACGGAGCGGGAGCCGGCCACGGTCTGACGAAGGGCCTCCCTGCCCCCACCACTCGCCAGCTCGCGGCGGGCCCCTGCAGGGAGGCCGACGGCGGGCCGTCTCCCTCCCGGGAGGCGGCCCGCCGTCGTCAGTCGCCGGGCAGCCGGGAGAACAGCGCCGCGTCGCCACGGCTGCCGTCCCGGTACGGCAGGTAGGAGCGCAGGACGCCCTCCTGGGTGAAGCCCGCCCGGCGGGCGACGGACTGTGAGCCGGTGTTGCGCACGTCAGCGACGAGGTAGACCCGCGGGGCGCCGAGCCCGATGGCCCACTCGGCCATCGCGTGCGCCGCCTCGGCGGCGTACCCGGTTCCACGCGCGTCGGGGGCGATCCAGTAGCCGACCTCGGGGCCCAGCGGGTGCTGGTTGATCCGGTGCACACCGGTCGACCCGATGAACCGCCCGTCGGCCTCGATGGCGACGGTCAGCCCGGTGCCGGCTGCGCGCTCACCCGGCGCCTCCCGGGTCACCCACGCGACCGCGTCGTCCCGGGTGTACCGCGGACCGACCGCCGGGATCCAGCGTCCGATGTCCGGGTCCTGGCAGGCGGCCAGCACCGCGTCGACGTCGTCGGGCCGGTAGGGGCGCAGCACCAGCCGCTCGGTGCGCACCACCTCGGTGGTCAGGTCCACGCCGCTGAGGTCGAGCACGTCAGTCCTCCGTCGGTCGGGGAGCGGATCGTTCCGCGTTGCCCAGCACCCGGTCCACCGAGATCTCGATGACCACCCGCGCGGGGTTGGGGCGGGGCTGCTTGTAGCGGCGGGCGTAGCGGGCCTCGGCGTCGGCGATCGACGCGGCGTCCTCCCGCAGCACCGCCGTCCCCTCCAGCGTCGCCCAGCGCCGCCCGTCGACGGTGCAGACGGCCACCCGGGACTGCCCGGACCGGACGTGTCGGGCCTTCACCGACGTGCCCGAGGTGATCACCCGGGCGGTGCCGGTGGCCGCGTCGAAGGTGACCCCGACCGGGACGACGTGCGGCGTGCCGTCGGCGCGCAGCGTGGTGAGGGTCGCCAAGTGCCGTTCGGTGAGGAACGCGACCAGGCCGGGGCCGAAGGACGGCCGGGGCGGTGTGGTGGGGGAGGACACGCCCGCAGACGGTACGGCCGGGACCGCGCGGGGTAGGGAGATCGGCCACGTCGGGACCGCTGCCCGGCTGCGCCGCCTACGCTGGGGTCGTGGTGTTCTCCAAGATCCTGCGTGCCGGTGAGGGCAAGATCGTCCGTCGTCTGTCGAAGATCGCCGATGCGGTCGAGGCGCTGGAGGTCGAGGTCGTCGACCTCACCGACGCCGAGCTGCGGGCCAAGACCGACGAGTTCAAGGCGCGCTACGGCGACGGGGAGACCCTCGACCAGTTGCTGCCCGAGGCGTTCGCGGTGGTGCGCGAGGCGAGCAAGCGCACGCTGGGCCAGCGGCACTACCGGGTCCAGCTGATGGGTGGCGCGGCCCTGCACCTGGGGAACATCGCCGAGATGAAGACCGGTGAGGGGAAGACGCTCACCGGTGTGCTGCCGGCCTACCTCAACGCGCTGTCCGGCGAGGGCGTGCACGTCATCACCACCAACGACTACCTGGCCACCCGCGACGCGGAGTGGATGGGCCGGGTGCAGCGGTTCCTGGGCCTGAGCGTCGGCACGATCGTCTCCGGGCAGCGGCCCGACGTCCGCCGGGAGCAGTACCTGGCCGACATCACGCACGGCACGAACAACGAGTTCGGCTTCGACTACCTGCGCGACAACATGGCCTGGTCCAAGGCCGACCTGGTGCAGCGCGGGCACGCCTACGCCATCGTCGACGAGGTCGACTCGATCCTCATCGACGAGGCCCGCACGCCGTTGATCATCAGCGGCCCGGCCGAGTCCAGCGCCCGCTGGTACGGCGAGTTCGCCCGCATCGCCCCGCTGATGAAGCGCGACCGGCACTACGAGGTCGAGGAGAGCAAGCGGACGGTCGCCATCACCGAGGAGGGCGTGGAGTTCGTCGAGGACCAGCTGGGCATCGACAACCTCTACGAGGCGGCCAACACCCCGCTGATCAGCTACCTGAACAACGCCCTCAAGGCCAAGGAGCTGTTCAAGAAGGACCAGCAGTACATCGTCAGCAACGGCGAGGTGCTCATCGTCGACGAGTTCACCGGCCGCGTGCTGGCCGGTCGCCGCTACAACGAGGGCATGCACCAGGCCATCGAGGCCAAGGAGCGGGTGCAGATCAAGGACGAGAACCAGACGCTCGCCACGATCACCCTGCAGAACTACTTCCGGCTCTACGCCAAGCTCTCCGGCATGACCGGTACGGCGCAGACCGAGGCCGCCGAGCTGCACCAGACCTACGGGCTGGGCGTGGTGCCGATCCCGACCAACCGGCCGATGATCCGGGCCGACGAGGCCGACCTGATCTACAAGACCGAGAAGGCCAAGTTCGAGGCGGTCGTCGACGACATCGCCGAGCGGCACGAGGTCGGGCAGCCGGTGCTGGTGGGCACCGCCAGCGTGGAGAAGTCCGAGCTGCTGTCGAAGTTCCTGCTCCGCCGCGGCATCCCGCACGAGGTGCTCAACGCGAAGAACCACGCCCGGGAGGCCGCGATCATCGCGATGGCCGGTCGGCTCGGCGCGGTCACCGTGGCCACCAACATGGCCGGCCGAGGCACCGACATCCAGCTCGGCGGCAACGCCGAGTTCATCGCCGACGAGGCGCTGCGGGCGAAGGGTCTCAGCCCGACGGAGACCCCGGAGGAGTACGAGGCGGCCTGGGACGACGCACTCGCGGCGGCCAAGGAGCAGGTCAAGGCGGAGCACGACCAGGTCGCCGAGGCCGGGGGCCTCTACGTGCTGGGCACCGAGCGGCACGAGAGCCGCCGCATCGACAACCAGCTGCGCGGTCGCTCCGGCCGGCAGGGCGACCCGGGCGAGTCCCGGTTCTACCTGTCGCTGGGCGATGACCTGATGCGCCGGTTCAACGGGCCGATGCTCGAGAACATGATGAACACGCTGCGGGTCCCCGACGACCAGCCGATCGAGCACAAGATGGTCAGCCGGGCCATCCGCTCGGCGCAGACGCAGCTGGAGCAGCAGAACTACGAGGTCCGCAAGGACGTCCTGAAGTACGACGAGGTGCTCAACCGCCAGCGCACGGTCATCTACGCCGAGCGCCGCAAGGTGCTCGACGGCGAGGACCTGCACGTGCAGGTGCGCAGCATGGTCGACGACGTCGTCGCCGCCTACGTGGACGGCGCCACCGAGATCGGCTACGCGGAGGACTGGGACCTCGAGCAGCTGTGGACCGGCCTGAAGGCGCTGTACCCGGTGGGCCTGGACCGGCAGGAGCTGCTGGACCGGGTGGCCGACGGCGACCAGGCCGCGCTCACCGCCGACGTGCTCAAGGCCGAGCTGCTCGCCGACGTGGAGCGCGCCTACGCGGAGCGGGAGGGCACGCTCGGCGCGGAGGTCATGCGCGAGCTGGAGCGGCGGGTGCTGCTCTCGGTGCTGGACCGCAAGTGGCGCGAGCACCTCTACGAGATGGACTACCTGCGGGCCGGCATCCACCTGCGCGCGATGGCCAACCGCGACCCGGTCGTGGAGTACCAGCGCGAGGGCTACGACATGTTCAACGCGATGCTCGACGGGATCAAGGAGGAGTCCGTCGGCTTCCTGTTCAACATCGAGGTCAAGACCAAGGAGCAGCAGGAGGCCGAGGCCCGGGCCAAGCAGGCGCAGTCCGAGGCGGAGGCGCTGGCCCGCGCCCAGGCCGGCACCCAGCGGGTGCTGGCGCGGCAGGCCGCGGCCGCGGCCGCCCAGGCGGCCACCGCGACGGCCGCGCAGGCGCCGGCGCGCACCGACGGCGACGGGGCTGCGCCGGCCACCGACGGCGCGGCGCCGACCACCGACGGGAACAGTGCACCGCCCGCCGCGACCGGCGATGGCGCCGTGCCGGCCGGCAGTGGTGCGGTGCCGGCCGGCAGTGGTGCCGTGCCGGCAGGGAACGGCAACGGCTCGGGCAACGGCTCGGGCAACGGCTCGGGCAACGGCGCGGGGACCGCGAGCTCCGCCCGTCGCGCCCGGAAGCCCGCCACCGCCACCGCCACCGCGACGGCTCCCGAGGCCCCGGCCGCCGCCGCGGTGCCCGGGGCGCCCGCCGGGGGGCCGGAGCTGGAGGTCAAGGGCCTCGAGGCGCCGAAGCAGGAGCAGCTGACCTACAGCGCGCCCGGCCTGGACCAGTCCGCCAAGGACGCCGGCCGGCCGAAGGCGGCCAAGTCGGCGACGGTCACCGGCACCAAGGAGACCCCGCGCAACGCTCCCTGCCCCTGTGGCTCGGGCAAGAAGTTCAAGCAGTGCCACGGGTCGGCTGCCAACAGCTGAGAAGAGGCCCCCTTCCTCCCCACCCTTCGCAAGCTCAGGGCGGGCCCCTGGAAGGGGGCCTGACGACGCTCCGCTGAGCTGCAGGTCGGCGGGGCGACCCGAAGGACCCCGTCCCCTCGACCTCCGCACGCGCGGGCGAGCCTCCGGACGGGGCCGTCAGCCGATCTGCAGCGCGGTGCACCGCCAGCGCCCGTCGATGCCCTCCAGGCGAGCGGCGACCGCGTGGGCCCGCCCGGCCCGGCGGGCCACCGCGCTGACCTCCGCGACGCCGTCCACGGGCTCGCAGACGTGCACCCGGCCGACCAGCAGCGGCGCCGTGCCCTCGGCGCACCAGCGCGGACGGCGCCGCTGGGCGAGGGCGGTGAAGAGCGCGGGGGTGACCAGCGGCTGCAGCTGTGCCATCGGTCGGCGGCCGGCGAACGCCTCCAGGGTGAGGGTGACCAGCCGACGGCCGGCCGAGGCGGCATCGGGCAGTTCCGCGCGCCCCGACCAGCGGGGGCCGAACTCCACCTCCTCCGGGGCGAACAGGTGCGCCGCCCGGTCCAGCCGGGGGCGCGGGCCGGGCGGTGGCGCCGGCCGGCGGCGCCGGTGACCGGGCACGAGCAGCCGCACCGGGTGCGCGTCCGGCTCCAGCGCCGGCCCCGGGGTGCGCACCACCGTCAGGTGCATCCGCGGTCGCGTGGTCGGCTCGGCCACGCCGGGCACGGGCGGGGGCAGTTGGTGCTGGGGTGCGCTCATCGGAGCTCCTGGGAGGGCGAGGGCGGGGCCTGCAGCACCTGACCGGGCAGCAGGAGGTCGGGGTCGGGGCCGATCACGTCGGCGTTCGCCTGCCACCAGGCGGCGACCGCGCTGGTGGTGGCGGCGTCGGTGACCGGGGTGCCGGGGGACGTCCGGGCCAGCCAGGCGGCCGCGATGTCCCAGAGGCAGTCCCCGCGCAGCACCACGTGCTGCGCGGACCGCACGTCGGGCGGGGTGGGGCCGGCCGTCCCGTCCGCGGCGTCGCCGGGGTGGTCGCCGGCTCGTGGCCAGTCACCACCGGGCGCGGCGGGCCAGTCGATGTCGGAGCCGAGTGGTCGCTGGCCACCGGGTGCCGTCGGCCAGTCCACGGACACCGGCGACCCGAGGTCGGTGGCGTCGGCGACGGTCGCGACGACGGTCGGCGCGGGCACTGCCACCGTGGGTGCGGCGGTGACCAGACCCAGTCCGACGGCGAGCGCGGCCGTTCGACGGGCACCGGCCGGCAGCAGCAGGTGGAGCAGCCGGCTCGCCGCACGGCCGGCCGTGCCCGGCGTGGCCGACAACGCGGTGAGGAGCAGGCCCACGGCCCCCCAGCCCCAGCAGAGCCAGGCCGCCGCAGTGACCCCGGCGAGGACCAGTGCGTCCGGTCCCGCGCCGTCGACCAGCCCCTGCGGGTCGGCCAGCGCCGTCCGCACCGCGGCCGGATCGGTGCCCAGGGCAGCCAGCGCCCAGGCGACCGCAGCCATGGTCGCCGTCGTCGTCATCCATCGCCGAGTGGACATCACACCTCCTGGATGACCACCAAACAGGATCAACGCAAGCAAATGCAACCAAATGCAAGGATCTGTGGACGGCTACGCTCCCGCCATGCGCTGGGAGCAGCTCTTCGCCGACCTCGAGGCGCAGGCGGCTGAGCAGGAGGCGGCCGAGCTCGACGCCGAGGCGGCGTCCCGGTCGCGGGCGGAGCTCGGCCGGCTGCAGCTGACCGATCGGCTGCGCGGCGCGGTCGGCACCGAGATCGCGCTGGCCTGTGCCGGGGTGGGTGAACTCGCCGGACGGCTGGTCGAGGTGGGCGTCGACTGGCTGCTGCTGACCGACGTCCAGCAGCGGGAGCTGCTGGTCGCCACCCGCGCGGTCCGGGCGGTGAGCGGGCTGACGACCGTGACCGTGGAGGTCCCCGACGTCGGTGCGCCGTCGCGGCTGGACCTCCGCCGGGCGCTGCGTGGCCTGGCCCGCGATCGTGCGACGGTGCAGTGCCTGCTCGACGACGGCAGCGTCTTCGCCGGCACCGTCGACCGGGTGGGCGCCGACCACCTGGAGCTCGCCGAGCACGCGGTCGACCGCCCGCGCCGGCGGGGTGCGGTCAGCGGGGTGCGGGCGGTCGTGCTGGCGGCG
Organism: Modestobacter sp. SYSU DS0511; assembly: GCF_054050755.1. NCBI lineage: Bacteria > Bacillati > Actinomycetota > Actinomycetes > Geodermatophilales > Geodermatophilaceae > Modestobacter > Modestobacter sp. SYSU DS0511. The sequence goes on along the minus strand of NZ_JBJGZY010000019.1, from coordinate 39,641 downwards.
GTGGTCGCCGTGCGCACCCTGCCGCCGGCGGTGGTCTGAGCCCGGAGCTCAGCCGGTCAGGAAGGCGAGTCGACCTGCGCGTCGTGCGCCGCGCTGTCGAGCGCCTCCGGCTCGCCTGCACGCGCCTCGGCGTACTTCTGCTGGATGAAGCGCTCCAGCTCGTCCTTCTCCACCCGCCACTGGCCCCGGCCGCCGATCTGGATCGCGACGAGCTCCTTGCGGCGGACCATCGCGTAGGCCTGCGACCAGGAGACGTTGAGGATCTCCGCGACGTCGTCGAGGGTCCAGAACCGCTGGGTCGCCATGAGGTGGGTCGCTCTCCCGTCGAAGGTGGTCGCCAGTCTGTCAGTCGGGTGGTCCAGGCCTGCACCGTCCACCCGAACGTGTGGACAACGGCTGCGGGGCCGGCGGTCCCTCGGTCATGATCTGCCTCCGCCGCACCGAGCGGTACTGCTCCGGACGCATCCCGTCCGGCCGTGATCCGGGGAGGACGACCAGGCATGAGCGTGCCGAGCACCCCCGTGGCCCCCGGCGTCGGGTCGGCGCCGACCGGCCCGGTCGTCCGGCGCGTCCGCCCGCCGCGCTGGCTGGACCTGCGCCTCGTCCTCGGTGTCCTGCTGGTGCTCGGGTCGGTGCTGGTCGGGGCCCGCGTCGTCACCGCGGCTGACGCGACCGTGCCCGTGTGGTCGGCCGGCGCCGACCTGGCGGCGGGCACGGTGCTGACCGCCGCGGACCTGGTCTCGGTGCCGGTGCGGCTGGACGACGTCGCTGGCGCCTACCTGTCCGCGAGCACCCGCCCGGAGGGCCGGGTGCTCGCGCGGGCGGTCCGCGCAGGTGAGCTGGTGCCCAGGTCGGCGCTGGAGGAGGTGACCGGGCAGGTCCAGCTGGCGCTGCCGGTCCAGGCCGGGTTCGTGCCGCCGGGGCTGTCCCGCGGTCAGCTGGTCGACGTCTACGCGGTGGCCGACCCGGCCGTGGGCGCTTCCCTCGAGACGGGGGGCGACGTGGACCTGGTGGTCGGCGCCGCCCCGGTCCAGGCGGTGACCGGCCGGTCCGACGGCGTGCTGTCGGCCTCCACGAGCACCCTGCAGGTCGTGGTCACCGTCCCGACCGGCGACGCCCCTGTGGTGCTGGCCGCCATCGGTGGCCGCGGGCTGGTCGTGGTGGTGCGCGACTCGGTCGACGCCGCTGCCGGAACGGCCACCTACGGGGACGCCTCCGCCGACCGGGGACCGACCGGCTGATGGGGCTGCAGGTCTTCACCGCCGTCACCGGGGCGGCCTGGGAGTCCGAGCTGGTCGGAGCCCTGGACCGGGAGGACCACGGCGTCACCGTCGTCCGCCGGTGCGTCGACGTCGCCGACCTGCTCGCCGCGGCCAGCACCGGCACCGGCCAGGCCGCGCTGCTCTCCGCTGAGCTGCGGAGGCTGGACGGCGCCGCCGTGACCAGGTTGATCGCCGCCGGGGTCGCGGTGGTGGGGTTGGTCGAGCCCGGTGACCTGCGTGCCGGCGACCGGCTGCGCCAGTTCGGCGTCGAGCGGGTGCTGCCGGCCGACGCACCGGCGGAGGAGATCGCGCGGGCGCTGCGGGCCGCGGTCGCCGGGGGTGTGCCGGCCGGCCGGGACGTCGCCGACCCGCGTGGGGCCCTCCGCCCGGCCGAGCCGGGTCAGGAGGAGCCGCCCCGGCCGGCCGGGCGGGGTCGGGTGGTCGCCGTCTGGGGTCCGACGGGAGCCCCGGGTCGCACCACGGTCGCGGTGGGCCTGGCCGACGAGGCGGCCCGGCTGGACGTGAGCACCCTGCTGGTGGACGCCGACGTCTACGGCGGCGTGGTGGCCCAGGTCCTCGGGCTGCTGGACGAGTCGCCGGGGGTGGCCGCTGCCGCGAGGCAGGCCGGCGCGGGCACCCTCGACGGCCCCGCGCTGTCCCGGCTGGCCGGGGCGGTGGGGCCGCGGCTGCGGGTGCTCACCGGGCTGGCGCGCGCCGACCGGTGGCCGGAGCTGCGTCCGCAGGCGGTCGCCGTGGTGCTGGAGGAGGCCCGGCGGCTGGCCGCCCTGACCGTGGTCGACTGCGCGTTCTGCCTGGAGGAGGACGAGGAGCTGTCCTTCGACACGGCGGCGCCCCGGCGCAACGGCGCCACCCTGGCCGTGCTCGAGGCCGCCGACGAGGTGCTGTGCGTGAGCGGTGCCGACCCAGTGGCGCTGCAACGGACGATCCGGGCGCTCGACGAGCTGCGTGAGGTGCTTCCCGAGGTCCACCCGAGGGTGGTCGTCAACCAGCTGCGCCGCGGCCCGGTGGCCGGGGACCCGCGGCGGGAGGTCGCTGCGGCGCTGGCCCGCTTCACCGGCGCGGAGGTGGACTGCTTCCTCCCCGCGGACCGGCGATCGACCGACGCCGCCCTCGCCGCGGGCCGGACGCTGGCCGAGGTGGCGCCCGGGTCTCCGCTGCGGGCCGCGCTGCGCGAGCTCGCCGCCGGCCTGAGCGGTGCGCCGGTGCCGGTGGGCCGTCGGCGCGCTCGCGGCTGAGCCGCCGGTCGGGGCCGAACCGTGGGGCCACCCCGACCGGGTGGCGGGCCACCCCGTAGGTTGGGGCGACCGTCAGTGAGGGAGGTCACCCCGTGGTCCAACGGCTCACCGCGCTGGACGCGTCCTTCCTGTACCTCGAGGAGCCGGCGACGCCCATGCACGTGGGTGGGGTGCTGGTGCTCGAGTGTCCCGACGGCGGGCTCGACCACGAGGCGCTGGTCGCGCTGGTCCGGGCCCGCCTGCCGCTCGTGCCCCGCTACCGGCAGAAGGTGCTGGAGGTGCCCGGGCACCTGGCCAACCCGGCCTGGGTCGACGACCCGGACTTCGACATCAGCTACCACGTCCGGCGCTCTGCGCTGCCCCGCCCGGGCACCGAGGAGCAGTTGCTGGACCTGGTCGCCCGGCTGACCGCCCGGCCGCTGGACCGCACCCGGCCGCTGTGGGAGATGTACCTGGTCGAGGGGCTGGCCGGTGACCGCACGGCGGTGGTGACCAAGACGCACCCGGCGCTGGTCGACGAGCTCGGCGCGATCGACATCGGGCAGGTCATCCTGGACACCAGTCCGCACGCCGATGCCGGCACGGTGGCGGTGCCCGACGACTGGCGACCCCGGCGCCCCCCGGGCCCGGCTGCGCTGGTCTGGGAGGCGGTCGAGGACTACCTGCAGCGGCCCTCGGCCGTGCTGGACACCGCCCGGACCGCGGTCGGTGACGTGCGGGCCACGGCCGCCCGCTGGGCCGGCGTGGCCACCGGCCTGCTGGCCGCCGCCGCCCGGACCGCGGTGTCGCCGGCCCCGGCCAGCCCGCTGAACGCGCCGATCGGCCGGCAGCGGCGGTTCGCCGTCGCCCGGGTGTCCCTGGCGGAACTGCGGGAGGTGCGCCGGTCCCTCGGCGGCACCGTCAACGACGTGCTGCTCAGCACGGTCACCGGGGCGCTGCGGGAGTGGTTGCTGTCCCGCGGGGAGCCGGTCGTGGGCAGCACCGTGGTGCGGGCCCTGGTGCCGGTGTCGGTGCGCACCGACGACGACGCGGGCGGCAACCGGGTCTCCTCGTTGCTGGTGGACCTGCCGGTCGGGGAGCCGAACCCGCGGGTGCGCCTGGCCCGGATCAGCTACGCGATGCGCGGGCTGGCGCCGCGCAGCCAGTCGGTGGGCGCCGACACGCTCAGCGCGCTGTCCGGTTTCGCCCCGCCGACGCTGCACGCCCTCGGCGCCCGCGCCGCCAGCGGGCTGTCGCGGCGGCTGTTCAACCTCGTGGTCACCAACGTCCCCGGACCACAGGTGCCGCTGTACGCGGGCGGGGCCCGGATGGTCGAGGTCTTCCCGGTGGTGCCGCTGGTTCGCGGGCAGGGCCTGGCCATCGGCCTGACCAGCTACGACGGCACCGTGTACGTCGGCCTGAACGCCGACCGGGACAGCATCAGCGACGTCGAGGTGCTCGCCGACCTCATCGAGGCCGAGGTCGGCGACCTGCGCGGGGCCGCCGGCTGAGGGAGCACCTCCTGCCCACCCCTCGCAGGCACTCCGGGAGGTGGCGGGCCCGGCTGCTCTCGCCTGCCGGGGAACGAGGCGCGCGGCCGGCGACGTTACGGTCGCTGTTCCACGACTGAGGAGGCGACCCGGGTGCGCGTGTACGTGCCGGCCACGACGACCGTCCTGCGACGGCTGCTGGACGACGGCCGACTGGAGGGGCCGCTCACGGTGTTCGCCGTCACGCCGCAGCTGCGCAGCCACTACGAGCTCAGCGACGGTCTCAGCGACGACGAGGAGCTGGAGTACGCCGCGCTGCTCGCCGCGGCCCGGGCCAGCCTCCGGCTGATCGACGTCGACCCGGCCGCCGCCCGGCGACGGGTGGTGCTGGCTGCCGACGTGCCCGACGCCTCCCTGACCCCGATCGAGGACCCCGCCGCTGATCCCGGGGCCGCGCGGACCACCGCTGCCGTCGCCCTGGCGGACGTGGCGAGTGCGCACCTCGACGTGGCGGAGGCCGAGGCGGACGTCGCGGCCGCGGTCGCCGTGGTGCTGGAGGCAGACCTGGGCAGTGACGAGGCGCAGTTCACCGTGGACCAGGCCGAGGGCCACGAGCTGGCCTGGTACGCGACGCAGGAGATCGGGCCGGCGCTCGAGCTGCTCTGACCGCCGCACCGGGTCACGCCGCCTCGCGCGGGATCCGGCGCCGTGCGACCTGCACCCGCGTCGGCTCCCCGCGGACGAGCAGCCACCCGGAGCCGGGCCGGCCCGGCAGGGGCGTGCGCGGGACGCGCAACCCGAGCAGTTCGGCGTCGCCGGGGCCCGGACGCAGCAGCAGTGCGGTGCGGGACCGGCGCAGCGCGGCCACCGGCCCGCGGAAGCTCCCGGCCAGCTCGGCCGGGCTGCCGGCCGCGATGACCAGCACGACGCCCGAGGCGGGCACGTCGCCCGCAGGGCTCCCGGCCGGTGTGCCGGCCGCCACCGCGAGCGCGTCGGCGACCGCGTCGGGCAGCGAGGTGACGTCATCGGCCAGCACCACCCTGGCGCCGGTGCCCGGCTCGGCCAGCCAGGCCCGCAGCCCGGTCGCGTCGCCGCGGTCCACCCGGTCGACCCGGTGCTCCTGGCTGTCCGGGCTGCCGTGGCCGCCCCGGCTGTCCTGGCCGCCCCGGTGCTGCTGGCCGTCGTGGCCGTCGTGGCCGTTGCCCGGGGGCGGCGCCGCCAGTTCGAGCACCCGGGCGCCGCCGGCGCGGCAGTGCCGGCCGAAGGCGCGCACCGCCTCGCTGCGGCCGCTCCCGGGCGGACCGACGACCAGCAGCCCACCGCCTGCCCCGAGGTCGACCCCGGTCACCTGCCCGTCGTCACCACCGGGGCCGACGGGGAGCCAGCGGGACCCCGCGTCCGGGAACGGCAACGGCAGCTCGGGGTCGGCGGGCAGGTCGGTGACCCGCACCGGGGCGGAGCCGCCGGTGCGCGGCGGCCAGGCCCGGACGGAGCCCCGGGGCGACGCCAGCTGGCACTCCACGGCGTCCTCACCCACCAGTGCCCGGCCCGGGGGGCGGTGCTCGGGCACGGCGCGGGCGGGCACCCCGGCGACCGCGTAGTCGGTGCGGTCCGGCAGTGGCAGGACCAGACGCTCCCGCACCGCACCGGCCAGCCTGCTCCCGGGCACCGCCCGATCGGCCGTGAGTGCGACGGTCAGCCCCACCGCACCGCCCTCCCGGCAGAGGCGGATGAGATCGGCGGCGCCGCCCGCGGGGTCGCCGTTCTCGAGCTCGGCGGCGAGGCTGTCGTAGCCGTCGACCAGCAGGAGGACGAGCGGCTGGTCCGGCGGGTGCCCGGCACGCCGGCGCTCCAGCTCCGCAGCCAGCCGGTGCAGCAGCCGACCACTGCGGTGCGGGTCGCCGCGCCCCACCACGGTGCCGGTGTGCGGCAGCTCCGTGGCTCGCGTGCCCACCGCGCCGCCGCCGTGGTCGAGCACGTGGACGTGCAGCTGATCGGGGGAGAGCTGCGTCGCCGCCTCCGTCAGCACCGTCTCCAGCGCCGTGCTCCGCCCACTGCGCGGCCCACCCACCGCCAGCCAGCCGCCACCGGCGGCGAGGTCCAGCTCGAGAGGCGGTTGCACCTGCCGGTCGGGGACGTCGAGCAGGCCGATCCGGAGGACCGTCGGGCTGGCCGGGGTCCGGTCGGTGGGCAGTTCGGCGACGGTGAGCCGGCTGGGGAGCGGGGGCAGCCAGGGACGCTGGGGCAGCTGCAGCCCCTCTCCGGCCGCCCGCCGACCGACGGCGGCGACGATCCGGGCGAGGTCGGTGGTGCCGTCGGTGCGGCCCCCTCCTGCGGCGGGGGCGGACTGCGGTGGCCAGGCCCGCCGGCGCACGTGGACCTCCGGCCCGGCCGGTGCCGGGATGGAGACCCGGGCGACCTGGAGCAGGACCGGTGCCGCGCCGCCGGCGCGCAGCCACGCCCGACCGGGGCGGTCGGCGGGCAGCTGGGCGGGCGGTGCGCTGCCGAGCACGTCGCGGGCCTCGGCCTCGTCGGTGGTGCGCAGGCAGATCCGCAGGGAGCAGTTGGCCCGGATCTCCGGGCTCACCACCCCGGAGGGGCGCTGGGTGGCGAGGACCAGGTGCACCCCCAGGGAGCGCCCGCGCTGCGCGATGCCCACCAGTCCGCTGACGAAGCCGGGCAGGTCCTCCACCAGGGTGGCGAACTCGTCGACCACGATGACCAGCCGGGCCAGCGCCACCTCGTCGGGCAAGCTCCCGACGTCCCGGGCGCCGTGGGCGGCGAGCAGCCGCTCCCGGCGGGTGAGCTCGGCGGCCAGGGACCGCAGCGCTCGCGCGGTCGACTGGTGGTCCAGGTCGGTGAGCACCCCGACGGTGTGCGGCATCGCGGCGGCCTCGGCGAAGGCCGCGCCGCCCTTGTAGTCGACCAGCAGGAGGCTGCAGCGGTCCGGTGGGTGGTGCAGCGCCAGGCTGGCGACCAGGGTCTGCAGCAGCTCGGACTTCCCCGACCCCGTCGTGCCCGCGACGAGCGCGTGCGGCCCCTGGGCCACCAGGTCCAGGGTCAGCGGGCCGCGGCCGGTGGCACCGAGGGTGGCCGTCAGCCGGGTGCGCGACCGGTCCCAGTCAGGGGTGGGCTGGTCGCCGGTCCGCCCAGGGGGTGCGCAGAGCTCGAGCAGCCGGGCGCTGTCGGGGATCCCGGACGCGTCGGCCGGCGCGGTGAGCGCGGCCAGAGTGCGGGCCAGGGCCGCCGCCGTGGTCTCCCGCACCCCGTCCAGCGTGATCGGGCGGCCGGGGGTGCCGGGCAGCTCGAGCCGGCCGGCCGAACCGGTCTCGCCGGTGACGGTCAGCTGCGCGCCGGATGCCGGCCCCGGCCGGTCGGTGAGCTCGAGCACGGCCACGCGCGGTGCAGCGGCCACCAGCGCGGCCCGGGCCTCGGCGTCCATGGGGCCGTCGACCACGACGAGGGTCCGGACACCGGCGTCGCCGCCCCGGTCACTGCCTCCGCCGCCGGCCGGGAAGGGAACGGGCCGGTCGCCCGCGGAGAGCCCGGCCGGGTGGACCCCGCCCAGCTGGGGCAGCCAGCGGACCCACGCCCAGTCGGCGAGTCGGGCCGGGTCGCTGACCAGCTCGAGGGACAGGGCCCCGGGCGGGCAGAGCGCGGCCAGCTGGCACACCAGCGTCCGCGTCGTGGCCAGGACGGCCGGCCGCGGGCCGGAGAGCGCCAGACCGCCGCAGGAGCCGAGGTCCAGGGTGATCGGGACGGCGTCGGCCGGCGCCGCGGACCGCCCGCCGTCCGGGCCGGAGACGGTCACCGCCGTGGGGCCGGGGCCGCTGCCCAGGCGCACCACCCAGCCGGACGGGTCGTGCGCGCCGCGGGACCACAGCGGTGCGACCCGCCGCCGCGCCGCGGCGACCAGCCGGGCGACGTCGGGGTGGCGCTCGTCCTGGCCGACCACGTCTGCGGTGACCGCGGCAGCGAGCTCGAGCTCCGCCCGGGCCAGCGCGACCGCGTGCTCGGCGTGGGCCCGCCGGCCGGCCCGGCGGCCGGTGAGCCGGTCGGACCACCAGCCGGCCACCGCCACCGCCGGGCTGAGCAGGGCGAAGAACAGGAACGCCGGGGTGTCGAGCAGCCAGGCCATCGCGACGCCGCCGACCGCGGGCAGGGACACCGTCACCCAGCTCAGGCGCCGGCTCGGCGCATCGGCCGGCGGGGCGGGCAGCGCGACGGTGACCGGGACGGACGGCGGTGGGGTGCCCGCGACGGGACGCACCACCAGCCGTCCCGCCCTGGCGTCCCGGCTCTCCAGCGGGGAGCCCGCGGGGCCGGTCAGCCGGAGGGTGGTGGCACCCAGCCGGATCACCTCGCCCACCGGCCAGGTCGTCTCGGCGGAGCCCAGCGGGGCGGCGCCCTGCCGCGTGGTCAGCACCGTGCCGTTCGAGGAACCGAGGTCGGCGACGGTCACCCGCCCCTCGGCGACGGTGACGGCGGCGTGCCGGCGGGACACGTCCGGGTCGTCCAGCTGCAGCCCGCACGTCGAGCTCCGCCCCACGACGAGCCGCCCGCGCTCCAGCGGCAGGCAGCGCCCGGCGTCGGGCCCACCGACGACCTGCAGCTCCAGCGCCCCGGCCCGCTCCGCGGTCGGGTCCCGCGGGGCGGGACGGCCCCAGCCCAACACTGCGGCGTGGTGCAGCTCGGGGACCGACAGCGGTGTGCTGCCGGGCAGCTCCGTCGAGCCGGACCACAGCGGGCCGGCCGACGGGCCCAGCTCGACGGCGAGGGCGGGCAGGACGTCGTCCAGCACGGCGTCCTCGGGCGCGGAGACCTCGACGTCGACGGCGCCCCGGGCTGTGTGCAGCGTCCAGCTGCGGCTGGTGGTCCGCGCCCCGCCCGGGGCGCCGGCTGAGGTGGGCACCGGGGGATCGTGCCGCTCCCCGGACCGCCCGTGGCGCCGGCCCGGCGGATCTGTGGACAGCGTCGGAGGCTGTGGACGACGGACGACGCCGACCGGGCCGGCCACCTAGCGTCCTGCTCCACCCGGGAGGTGCCCGGGTCAGGAGGAGGAACCGTGAAGGTCGACATCGCGACGTTGCAGGGGATGGCCGGCCGGTGCCAGGCCGAGGCCGGGGAGACCACGGCGCGGCACACGGCGTTGTCCGCCGGGATCAACACCTCGGTGCTCGAGGGGTGGACCGACAGCCAGGCGGCAGTGCAGTTCACCGAGCTCTACGAGAAGTGGCGGCTGTCCAGCCAGGGGCTGAGCGAGGCGCTGACCGGGATGGGGCAGCTGCTCACCAACGTCGCGGCCGCCTACCAGCAGCACGAGGCGGAGATGGCGGCCCGGATCGGCGCGATGATCTGAAGCGCCGCGATCTGAGGTGCTCGCGACCCGAGGTGCTCGCGACCCGAGAGGCGGTCGGAGGTACCGGGTGCCGCCGCACCCGGCGTCGGTCAGCTCCGGGCGGGAGCCGGCACCGGTGCGGCGGGCCGGTCGGAGGTCGTGTCCCGCCGGTGGGCGGTGAGCCGCTCCCAGGGCAGGATCGACAGGATCGCGATGCAGTGCGGCAGGAAGATGATGCTGACGCCGGCGTAGACCATCACGTGGAAGCCGAGCAGGAAGAGCACCAGGCCGATCCGGGCCCGGTCGGTGCGCACCAGCAGGATCAGCGGTGCGGCCAGCTCGACCACGATCATCACCCACTGCGCCGCCGGCAGCAGCCAGGCCACGTCCAGCGTCCACATCGACAGGTCCGTGCCGCGGCGCAGCACGGCGCGGGTGAGCGTCGACCCGGTGGCCCAGTCCCAGCCCCCGAACCGAATCTTCGCCCAGGCGGCGAGGAAGTAGGTGAGCATCACGGTGACCAGCACGGCGGCCATCGCGAAGCCGGCGGCCTCCGAGGAGCGGCGGTCCCGGAACCGGGCCGCCCCGATGGTGGGCAGCACGGCGAGGGCGACCAGGAAGGCGATCCGGTCGTGGTCGACCTTCCCGTAGCTCATCGCGATCACCATCCACTCCATGTACAGGAGGAAGACGGTGGCGCCGAGCAGCCGGGGCGCGCGGCCGGTGGCGGCGGCCACCGCGGCGAGCACCAGCGCCCACTGCACGACCACCACGAGGGTGTGCGTCGGGGTGGGCAGGTGCAGCAGCCGGCCGATCAGCAGCGGCTGGTACCAGTCGGTGGGCACGTCGGCGTGGGCGCGCACCCACCCCGTGGTCAGGAAGACGTCGACCGGGATGAACAGGTAGGCGATCACCCGGAAGACCGCGATGCGGGCCAGCGGCACCGGGCGGAACCACCAGCCGGGGGTGCCGGGGACGGCCGGCGCCTCCTCGGGGCGCACCGGTGCCGCGGCGGGTGGGGTGGTGGCTGCGGTGCTCATCCGCCGTCCTCCAGCTGGTACTCGATCAGCACCCGGTCGCTGACCTCGCCGGTCCGCTGGCCGTCGGAGAGCTCGAAGCGGCGCTGCACGACCTGCACCTCCACCAGCTCCTCGGCATCGGGGTGGTGCTCGGCGTAGGAGTCGGCGAGGAGCCCCAGCAGCGAGGGGTCACGGTGGATGCGGGGGAGCTGCCCCTCGAACTCCGCCCGGCGCAGGCCGACCTCCCCACCGGACAGCCGCACCTCCGTGCCGGCCGGGGTCAGCCCGACCACCCGGGTGGAGGTCACCGGGGTGTCCGGGTTCGCGCGGGTCGAGTACATCCGGAACGGGCCGAAGGGGAACGCGTCGTCGTCGCCCCAGACGGTGCCGGCCAGCAGCAGCGCCAGCACCACCGCCGCGGCGGCGAGCCGGGCACGCCGCCCGGCTGACGTCAGCCGCACCACCTCACCCTCGGCGGGCAGGTCGGGAGCGGACTGCAGGTGCACCGGGCCATCGTAGGAGCGGCGCCCGTGCGTGCGGGCCATCGTCGCCCCGCCCGGGCAACTCCCGTTCCGCGTGTGGAACGGGGGTCGCCTGGGGCGTCCGCGTCCCGTCGTCGCGAGCCGGTCCGCCGGTGACCGGTCACCGGCGGGGGAGCAGACCCCAGCCCGCCAGGGCCGCGACGACGCCGGGCGCCATCCGGCCGGCGGCCGCCAGCGCGGCCAGGCCGGTGGCGTCGACGAACGCCACCTCGGTGGCGTCGTCGCCGGCCACCGGAACCTGGCCGTCACCGGCCAGGTCGCAGGTCCAGTCGGTCACGGTGAACAGCACGCCGTCGCCGGGGATGCGCACCCGCCCCGCGACCGCGACCGGGCGCACCCGCAGCCCGGTCTCCTCGCGGGTCTCGCGCACCACCGCGTCCGGCTCGCTCTCGCCGGGTTCCACCCGGCCGCCCGGCACCGACCACAGGCCCGCGCTCGGGGCGTGCCCGCGCCGGATCAGCAGCAGCCGGCCCGTGGCGTCGTGCACCACCGCGCCCACGCAGGGCACCTCCGGGACGGCGACCTCGCGCTCGGACACGCCCGCAGGCTACGGCGGTGTGCACGGCCCCCGGGCGGGCGACCGCGACACCGTCGGGGGGCCGACGCTTGACGAAACCGCGTCGGGGACCGACGGTGAGCGGCGATGAGCGTCTCCCCGGTGTGCCCCCGATGCGGCGAGGCGCTGGTGGTGAAGCCCGGCTCCACCGCCGAGGGCTGGTGCCACCTGCACGCGGCGGTCACCCCGCTGCACCACACCGCGGTGGTCGCGCACGACGCCATCACCGCCGTCTGCGCCGACGCCCGGGTACCGGCCTGGGTGCCCGACCCGATGCCGCCGGGCTGGGCGGTCACCGGTCTGGCCTGGGGCGGTGAGCCCGGCGCCCGGGCGATCGTGGTCGCCTGCGCCGGCCCCGGCCCGCTGGGCGAGGCCGCGGAGGTGGTGCTGGTCGCCGAGGAGCCGGGCACGGGACTGGGCTGCGGGTACGCCGGGCTCCCCGGCGTCGACCCCGGTGAGCTGATCGACGGCCCGTCCACGGCGGCCGTCCGCGCCGCCGGGCAGCGCGCGCCGCTGTGGGCCGTGCCCACCAGCGAGGACCGGGCTGCGTTCGTCGGCGAGGCGTACGGGGTGTGGCTGTGGCTGGTGACCTGGCCGTCGTCGGCCGCCTGGCTGCTGGCCGAGGACCCGGCGCTGCTGGACCTGCGCGAGCGGGTCTACCCCGACCTCCCGCTGGGCCCGCCGACGGAGCGGCTGCTCCCCGGGCGCTGACCGGGAGCCCTCCCCGGGTCCGCCGGCGAGCCCGACCCGCCGTCCGGATCCGACGATTCACCGTCCCCCGGCGTGGCGACTGGTGTTGTGCGTGGGGCTGCTGTTACCCATGGGGCGCGGTCGAGCAGGCCGTGGTGAGTCGTGCCGTCGTCCCTGCGGGCGCTCGGAGACCCGCCTGGCTGCCCGATGGGAGGAATGGTGCGACCGTGCTGAAGAAGGTGCTCACCTGGGTGGCCATCGCCTTCGTCGTCTTCTACGTGATCCAGCGACCGGAGGACGCGGCCGGCATCGTGCGCAGTGCGGGCTCGGCCCTGGGTGACGCGGCCCAGTCGCTGTCGGCCTTCGTGGGCTCGCTGGTCTGAGCCGGGGCGTGTCCGGCCCGCGACGGCCCCGCTGGGGCAAGGACGCCGAGAAGTACCTGCTCGCCGACGAACCGCCGGTGATCGCCACCCGCCGCCACCCGGCGGTGCTGGTGCGCCCCTACACCCGGGGGCTGCCGGTGCTCGTCATCGGCGTCTGGCTGCTGCAGCTCGACCCGGACAACCGGGTGGGCGCGGTGCTCGGCCTGGCCGCCGTCGTCGGCGCGCTGGCGTACCTCGGCCTGCACACTGCCGAGTGGTGGGTGCGGCACCTGCTGGTCACCCGGCGCCGGGTGCTGCTCACCTCCGGTGTGATCATCCGCACCGTCGCCGTCATGCCGCTGCGCCGGATCACCGACCTCACCTGGAAGGAGACCTTCTGGGGGCAGATCCTCGGCTACGGCACCTTCCGGTTCGAGTCGGCCGGGCAGCAGCAGGGCCTGGACGTGGTCACCTTCATGCCGCACGCCGGTTCGCTGTACAAACGGCTGAGCGAGCTGATGTTCGGCAGTGACTTCTCCACCAACCCGGTGAGCAGCGACGAGGACGCCGACGGGTCGCTGAGCGCCGACGACCGCGGGGACGACGGCGCGCCCGAGCAGCACCTGCCGCGGCCGCTGGTGTCCGGGCGGCGGCACGACACCGAGCCCATCCCGCGGGTACGGGACGGGCGGCGGACCCCGCCCGCCGAGTGATCGCCGGCCTCCGGTCACCCGGCACCGCGCCGGGTGCGGCAGGCTGAGGACGTGCTCATCGACCTGCACACCCACTCCGCGGTGTCCGACGGCACCGACAGCCCCGCGACGCTGCTCGCCACCGCGGCCGCGGCCGGCCTCGACGTCGTCGCCCTCACCGACCACGACACGACCGCCGGCTGGCAGCCGGCCGCCGCTGCCCGGCCGACCGGGCTCAGCGTCGTGCCGGGCATGGAGCTGTCCTGCCGGTGGTTCCCGGCCGACGAGCCGCCGATGAGCGTGCACCTGCTGGCCTACCTGTTCGACCCGCAGCACCCCGGGTTCGCCGCCGAGCGGGTCCGGCTGCGGGAGGAACGGCTCGAGCGCGCCGAGCGGATCGTCGGCAACCTGGTCGCCGCCGGCTACCCGATCACCTGGGACGTGGTGGCGGCCCGCAGCGGCGGCGGGGTGGTCGGCCGGCCGCACATCGCCGGTGCCCTCGTGGCGGCCGGCGTCGTCGACTCGGTCGACCACGCCTTCGCCACCGTGCTGAACCACCGCAGCCCGCACTACGTGACCAAGGCCGACACCGACGTGCTCGACGGCATCGCGCTGGTCCGCGCGGCCGGCGGGGTGCCGGTGTTCGCCCACGGGCTGGCCACCTCCCGCGGCCGGGTGGTCGACGACGCCGCGATCGCCACGATGGCCGACGCCGGCCTGCTGGGGCTGGAGGTCGACCACCCCGACCACAGCCCCGCCCAGCGCGAGCACCTGCGCGGCCTGGCCGGTGACCTCGGGCTGATCCGCACCGGGTCCAGCGACTACCACGGCACCAACAAGCGCACCCCGATCGCGGCGTGCACCACCGACCCCGACCAGTTCGAGGCGATCGTCGCCGCGGGCACGGGGAGCACCGTCCTCACCGACTGAGGACGGTCGGTGGCCCCGGCTACGGTGGCGCCATGGGGGAGGACCGGCGGTGAGCGCCCAGCTGGAGATGCCGGGCATGCCCAGGCGGCTGTTCGCCTGCACGCCGAGCAAGCTCGCCACCTTCGCCGACTGCCCGCGCCGCTACCGGTTCGCCTACGTCGAGCGGCCCAGCCCGCCCAAGGGCCCGCCGTGGGCGCACAACACCGTCGGCTCCGCGGTGCACGCGGCGCTGCGCAGCTGGTGGGAGCTGCCGATCGAGAAGCGGACCACCGCCGCGGTCCGCCAGCTGCTGTACGGCGTCTGGTCGCACACCGGCTTCCGCGACGAGGAGCAGTCGCACCGCTGGCGCGCGAAGGCCGCCACCTGGCTCACCGACTACGTGGCCGGGCTCGACCCGGCCGACGAGCCGGCCGGCACCGAGCGCACGGTCGGGACGACGACGCCGGCGCTGGCGCTGTCGGGCCGGGTCGACCGGATCGACCGGCGCGGCGACGAGCTGGTCGTCGTCGACTACAAGACCGGCCGGACGCCGTCCACCGAGGACGAGGCCCGCGGCTCACCGGCACTGGCCGCCTACGTGCTCGGCGTCCGCCGCACGCTGCGCCGGCCGTGCAGCCGGGTCGAGCTGCACCACCTGCCCAGCGGCACGGTCGCGGCGTTCGAGCACACCGACCGGTCGCTGGCCAACCACGTGCGCCGCGCCGAGGACATCGCCGCCGACATCGCGGGCGCCACGGACGCCGTCGAGGCCGGGCAGAGCCCCGACGAGGCGTTCCCGCCGGTCACCGGCCGGCAGTGCAGCTGGTGCGACTTCCGGCCCAGCTGCCCCGCCGGCCAGGCCGCCGTCCCCGCGCGGGAGCCGTGGAGCTTCCTCCCCGAGGAGCCGGCGGCCGACTGACCGGCTCCACCGTGATGGGGCGCTGCGTCAGGGCCGTGCGGACGGATCAGGCGCTGCGCACGCCGCGGACGACCAGCGAGAGCGCCAGCGACACCATGACGACGGCGATCAGCGCGTCGAGCACCCGCCAGGCGGCCGGGCGGGCGAACACCGGGCGCAGCAGCCGCGCCCCGTAGCCGAGCCCGGTGAACCAGACCGCAGACCCCAGCGCGGCCCCGGCGGCGAACCACCAGCGCTGCTCGGACCAGGTGCTGGCCAGCGAGCCGAGCAGGACCACGGTGTCCAGGTAGACGTGCGGGTTGAGCCAGGTGAGCGCCAGGCTGGTGGTGACGACAGCAGCCAGCGAGCTGCGCGCCCCGCCGTCGGCGGGCAGCAGCGCCGCCGGGCGCAGGGCCCGCCGGGCCGCGAGGACGCCGTAGCCCAGCAGGAAGGCCGCGCCGGCGAAGCAGACGACGACGAGCAGCTCCGGGACCCGGGTCACCAGGGCACCGGCGCCCGCCGTGCCGGCCGCGATCAGCACGACGTCGGAGACCAGGCAGACGGCGACGACGGCGGCGACGTGCTCGGCGCGGAGCCCCTGCCGCAGCACGAAGGCGTTCTGCGCGCCGATCGCGATGATCAGCGACAACCCCAGTCCGAGTCCGGAGGCGGTAGCGACGGCGGCAGTGGGCATGCCGGAGACCCTAGGCAGTTGCGCGCTGCAGCATCGCTCATGTCATTGACGGTCCAACAGCTGCTCTAATGCGCGGGTGGATCTCGATCTCGGCCAGCTGCGCGCCCTGGAGGCGACGGTCGCGGCCGGCAGCCTGGACGCGGCCGCCCGGGCCCTGCACGTCACGCCGAGCGCGGTCAGCCAGCGGCTCAAGGCGCTGGAGACGGCCACCGGCCGGGTGCTGCTCGTCCGCAGCCGGCCGGTGCAGGTGACGTCGTCGGGGGAGGCGGTGCTGCGGCTGGCCCGCCAGGTGGGGCTGCTCACCGCCGAGACCGCCCGGGAGCTGGGCGCCGACCGCGGCCCGGTGGCCCTGCCGATCGCGGTGAACGCCGACTCGCTGGCCACCTGGGTGCTGCCCGCGCTGGCCCCGCTCGCCGGGGAGGTCGCCTTCGACCTGCGCCGGGAGGACCAGGAGCACACGAGTGCGCTGCTGCGCGACGGGTCGGTGATGGCCGCGATCACCGCCGACGCCGACCCGGTGCCCGGCTGCACGGTGACCCGGCTCGGGGGCATGCGGTACCGGCCGATGGCGACCGCCGCCGTCGTCGCACGGTGGTTCCCCGAAGGCGTCACCGCGACGGCGCTCACGCAGGCGCCGGTCGTCGTCTTCGACCGCCGGGACGATCTGCAGCACCGCTACCTGCGGTCCCGCTCGGTCGACCCGGACGGCGTCCCGGCGCACTTCGTCCCGTCGTCGACCGACTACGTGGAGGCCGTGCGCCTGGGCTTCGGCTGGGGCATGGTGCCGCCGCAGCAGGAGCCGCCGGGCGAGCTGGTCGCGCTGGACGACGCCGGCGCGGTCGAGGTCCTGCTGCACTGGCAGCAGTGGAAGCTGCGCTCCCCAGCGCTGGGCCGGGTGGCCGATGCCGTCCTCGCTGCGGCCCGCCGCGTCCTGGACCAGCCGGCCGGGGAGGAGCGCCGGGTGTCCTGACCGCTACGCGCTGAGCGCGGCGTCGTCGGCGACTCTCTCCCGGGCGGCGCGCACGATCGGCGACTCCCGCACCCGGGCGGGCACCGCCAGGGCTGCCTGCCGGAACGCGCGCACCGCCGCGGTCGCGGCCGCGTCGGTGATGCCCAGCCCGGGCAGGCCGTAGAGCCGGCGGGCCCACTGCGGGAGCGTCGCCGCGCCCAGGCCGGCCAGGGTGCTCCACGCGGGGCGGGCCGGGGTGAACAACTGCACCCAGCCCGGCATCGGCGGTGCGAGCACGAAACGCGAGGCGGTCCGCGCGGCGGGGGTGACCGCCAGTCGCGGCCGCGTCCGGTCCAGGTAGCCGGCCAGCTCGGCAGCGGTCGTGGGGACGTCGCCTTCCTCGCAGCCGATGAGCACCGCGGCCACCACCTGCTCGGCGACGTAGCGGTCGGCGTCGTCGTCGGTCAGCGGGACCCCCGCGCGGCGGGCGGTGGACAGCAGCGAGTCGACCTCGCAGCAGTGCACCCACAGCAGCAGGTCGGCGTCGTCGACGGAGTAGGCGCGCCCGGTGGTCTCCTCCACCGCCGACTTGTCCCGGTGCATCCCGCGGACCCGGCGCACCGCGCGCAGCGCGTCCCGGCGGGTGCCGAAGGTGAGCGTCGCGACGTACTCGGCGGTGCGGGTCAGCCGTGCCCACGGCTCGCTGCCGAAGGCCTCGGAGAACTGGTGGACGCCGTCCATCGCCACCGGGTGCAGCGCCTGGAGCAGCAGCGCCCGGATGCCGCCCACGGAGAACGCCGGGTCGGCGTGGATCCGCCAGCTGATGCTGTCCGGGCCGAAGAAGCCCAGCCGGTCCTCCGCCGCGGTGAACTCGCGCAGCGACGGCGTCGGCCTCACCGCACCGCCCCGGCGTCGTCGGCGGACCGGGCGGCGGCGGTCGAGGCAGCGGGATCGGCGAGGAAGTCCAGCAGCACGGCGAGCGTGCGGGCCGGGTTCTCGATCGCGGGGGAGTGCACCGCCTGCGGGATGACCTCGTGCCGGGCACCCAGCCGCGCGGCCATCTCCGCCTGCAGCGCCGGGCGCCACGCGTCGTCGGCGATGCCGTGCGCCACGAGCACCGGGACCCCGGTGGCGGCCAGCTCGGCCACCCGGTCGGGCTCACCGAGCATCGCGTCGGCCATGCCGCGCAGGCCGGCGGCGCTGTTGGCCAGGAAGCGGCGGGTGAGGAACTCGCGGGTGGGGGCGGGCACCGCCTGCGCCCGGGGGTCGGTCATCGCGAGCTGTTCCAGGGTGTCGCTGACCAGCTGCACGCCGCCGGCGTCCAGCAGCGGGGAGAGGTGGTCCAGCAGCTCCGCGCGGGGGCCGGTCAGCGCGGCCGGGCCGCTGCCCAGCAGGGTCAGCGAGGCGAACAGCGCCGGGTCGGCGAGCACGGCGGCGCGGGTCACGATGCCGCCGAAGCTGTGGCCCAGCAGGTGCACCGGGCGGCCGTCCTGCTCCTGCAGCTGGCGGGCCACGGTGACGACGTCGGCGGCGAGCTCGGCCACGGCGTAGGCGGCCGGGTCGTCCGGGCCCGGGGACTCGTACTGCCCGCGCTGGTCGATCGCGACGGCGCGCAGGCCGGCGTCGGCCAGCGGCGTCAGCAGCGGCGCGAAGTCCTCCTTGCTGCCGGTGTAGCCGGCCACCAGCAGCACGGTGGCGCGGGCGTCCCGGTCGGCGCCGGTGTCCAGCGCGGCGATCGGCCCGCTGCCACCCCGGAAGGTGACCGGCCGGGCGTCGTGCACGGCGAGCTGGCGGAGGTCGTCGGGGGCGGCGTGCTCGGAACCACCTGGCAGGACCATGTCACCGAGTGTGCACCGGACCGCCCGACGGTCGTCCGGCCACCCGTCAGCGGAAGGCGCGGACCTCTCCCGGGGTGGCGACGACGACCGTCGGCCCGACGACGGCGGTGCGGCCACCGGAGGGCACCTCGCCCCCGACCGTGGACCGGCCCAGCTCGGCGCCGTCGGCCAGCGCCCGGCGGACGAACGCGCCGTCCTCGGGCACCAGCACGTCGGTGACCGGGGAGTTGCCCACCGCCGCGGGCAGCCCGAGCGCCGGCCGGCTCCAGCGGGGTTCGCCGGTGCCCTGGTCCAGTGCGATCAGCGTGCCGCGGACCCACAGCAGGGCGACGTCCTCGACGCCGGCCTGCAGCAGTGGCTCGCTGCGTTCGTCGGCGCCGGCGGGCAGCGGCGGCAGGTCGAGCACCCGCAGGGTGGCGCCGTCGGCCGGGTCGAGCACGGTGACCGTGTCCCCGACGACGACGTCGACCAGCCGGTCGGCGCCGACCAGCCGCGCCGTCGCGGGACCGGTGTCCAGCTCGCGGGTCCAGGTGAGGCCGCCGCCGAGGCCGTCGTAGAGCAGCACCTGCAGCGGGGAGCCCTCGCCGCAGCGCTGCAGCACGGCCACGCCGGTGCTGCCGGCGTCGGCGTCGACGAACCGGCAGCCGTCCGCGGGGGAGACCCGCCAGCGCGTGTTGTCGCCGGTGGGGTCGATGGTGACGATCCCGGTCGGGGTGCTGGCCAGCAGCACCTGCTCGGTGCTGGTCAGGTCGACGTCGGTGCGGAAGCGCACGTTGCGGTACCAGGCCCGCTCCCCGGTGGCCGCGGTCAGCGCGGTGAGCTCGTTGCACCGGCTCGTGGTGCGGAAGGCCACGATCACCAGGCCGTCGACCGCGGTCGCGTCGCACAGCTGTGCGTTCGACCGCCGGTAGTGCCAGGCCTCCGTGCCCGTGGCGGCGTCGAGCAGGGCCACCCCGTGCTCGTCGGTGACCAGCACCCGCCCGCTCGCCACCACCGGTCCGCGCAGGTCCGCGCGGGTCGGGGCCGACCACGCCGCGGTCAGCGCGCCGGCCGGTGCCTGGTCGGCCACGGACGCCGGTGGTGCGGTCGTCGAGGAGGTCGCGGCGACGTCGGAGGTCAGCCACAGCGAGACGGCGACGGCGGCCACCACGAGGGTGACCGCCGTCCAGACCCACACCCGCAGCGGCGGGCGCGAGGCGACGCGCCGGAACGGCCTGCCTTCAGGAGCCCGCCCCGAGCGGAGCGGGGAGCGGGGGGAAGGCAGGTCCTTCATCAGGCGGGAGGCTCGCCGCCGCCGGCCGAGCCGGAGTCGGCGCTGCCGCCGGTCGTGTCGCCCCCCGCCGAACCGCTGCGCTTGGCGCCGCCACGGCGCCGGCGGCGGCGCTTCGGCGCGCCACCGTCACCGGTGGCCGAGGCGGTCGCGGTGGGCGCGCCCTCGCCGCCACCGGCCGCGCCTGCGGCCGGTGCGTCGTCGCCGAGGGCGGCTGCCGCACCCGCGGCGGCCTCCCCGCCACCGCGCGTGCGCCGGCGCGGGCGGCTCTTGCTGGGCCCGGCCGACGGCTCGGCGTCCTCCCGGCCGGGGCCGGAGTGGTTCGCGCCGCCGGGGCCGCGACCCGAGCCGGTGGCGGAGCCACCGCCGGCCCGCTGGCGCTTGCCGGTCTCGCCGAGGTCCTCGAGCGTCTCGGCGCCCAACCCCTCGCGGGTGCGCTGCGAGCGGGGCAGCCGGCCCTTGGCCGTGGTCGGCACGTCCAGGTCGGTGTAGACCCACGGCGACGTGGAGTAGGTCTCCGGCGGGTCGGCGAAGTCGAGGTCCAGCGCCTTGTTGATCAGCTGCCAGCGCGGGATGTCGTCCCAGTCGACCAGGGTGACCGCGACGCCGGTGCTGCCGGCGCGGCCGGTGCGGCCGATCCGGTGGACGTAGGTCTTCTCGTCCTCGGGGCACTGGTAGTTCACGACGTGGCTGACACCGGTGACGTCGATGCCGCGCGCGGCGACGTCGGTGGCGACGAGCACGTCGACCTTGCCGGCGCGGAAGGCGCGCAGCGCCTGCTCGCGGGCGCCCTGGCCCAGGTCGCCGTGCACGGCGGCGGCCGCGAACCCGCGGTCGACCAGCTCGTCGGCGACCTTCTGCGCGGTGCGCTTGGTGCGGCAGAAGACCATCACCAGGCCGCGGTCGCGGGCCTGCAGCACCCGGGACAGCAGCTCGGGCTTGTCCAGGTTGTGCGCCCGGTAGATGAACTGGGTGGTCTGCGGGACCGTCGAGCCCTCGTCGTTGCCGTGTGCCCGGATGTGCGTGGGCTGGGTCATGAACGACCGCGAGAGCGTGACGATCGGGCCGGGCATGGTCGCGGAGAACAGCATCGTCTGCCGCTTCTCCGGGACCATCGCCAGGATGCGCTCGATGTCGGGCAGGAAGCCCAGGTCGAGCATCTCGTCGGCCTCGTCGAGGACCAGCCCGCGGACCTTGCCCAGGATCAGGTGTCCCTGCTGCGCGAGGTCCAGCAGCCGGCCGGGGGTGCCGACGACGACCTCGACCCCGGCCTGCAGCGCGGCGACCTGCGGCTCGAAGGCGCGGCCACCGTAGATGGCCTGCACCCGGATGCCGCGCTTGGCGCCGGCGGCGGCGAGGTCGCGGGAGACCTGCACGCACAGCTCGCGGGTCGGGACGACGACCAGCGCCTGCGGGACGCCGTCCGCGCCCTCGGCCGGCGGGGTGACCCGCTGCAGCAGCGGGACGCCGAAGCCCAGGGTCTTGCCGGTGCCGGTGCGGGCCTGCCCGATGAGGTCGTTGCCGGCCAGCGCCAGCGGCAGCGTCAGCTCCTGGATGGCGAAGGTGCGGGTGATCCCCACCTCGGCCAGCGCGGCCACGATGTCGGGGTGCACGTCGAAGTCGCTGAACAGCGGGCTGTCGCTGGCGACGGGGGCGCCGCCGAGCTCCTCGACCTGCTGCTCGAGCTCCTCGGGAGCGGGCGCGCCGGTCTCGGCGTGCTCCAGCTCCGGAGCGGCGGGGGCGTTGTCCGTGGGGGTGTTCTCGATGGAGGTCAGTTCTCTCGCCTCGGTCTGGTGGGGGACCGTCGGCGTCGTGGTCCGGCCCCGGTGTCGGGGCGCCGCCGGCGACGCACGCCGGTCCCGGTCGGTTCCGGGATTGTCGATCCAGCGCCGACGCGGCCAGTTCGACCGGGCGTCGAGTGCAGACTGCCCGGGAGAGCTCCGGGAGGAGCGTCATCCAGCGGTCATCAGCGCACACGGAATTGCATTGCGGTCGTGCACTTCGGTGAACGGACCTCGCGGCCCGCACATTCCATCCTAGCCTGCGGCAGCCCGTTAACCTGCCGGTGCGCCGCTGCGACACCGCCGGGACCACCCGGCGGGGGCAGGGCGGACGGCGACGGGGGGCGGACGCGGAGTGGGTGCCGACGGGCGCGTGCTGGACGCCGAGGTGCAGCGGCGGGCGGTCGTGGAGCTGCTCGGCGTGCTCTCCTACGCCGAGCTCACCGCCTTCGACCGGCTGGCCGAGGACGCCCGGATGGCGCCGACGCTCGCCGGCCGCGCCGCGCTGGCCCGGATGGCGGCCGCGGAGATCGACCACCACGGCCGGCTGGCCGCCCGGCTGGTCGAGCTGGGGGTGGACCCGGCGGAGGCGATGGCGCCGTTCGTCGCCGCCCTGGACGGCTTCCACGACCAGACAAGGGCCGGGAGCTGGCTGGAGGGGCTGGTCAAGGCCTACGTCGGCGACGGCCTGGCCACCGACTTCTACCGCGAGGTCGCGGCGTTCCTCCCGCATCCTGACCGTGCGCTGGTGGAGGAGGTGCTCGCCGACACCGGGCACGCCGACTTCGCCGTCCGGGAGGTCCGCGCGGCGATCGCCGCCGACCCGACGGTGGCCGGGCGGCTGGCGCTGTGGGCCCGTCGCCTCGTGGGTGAGGCGCTCACCCAGTCGCAGGCGGTGATCGCCGAGCACGACGACCTCGCCGACCTGATGATGACCGGCACCGGCGACCTCGCCGGTGTCGGCCAGCTGCTGCAGCGGCTCACCGAGGCGCACGGCGTGCGCATGCGGGCCCTCGGTCTGAACCCCTAGCGACGCCGAGGGGGCGCCACCGCGGCTGCGGTGACGCCCCCTGGTGGGCTGATGGAACGGCCCCGGTGCCGGGGCCCGCGACGAGCGTCAGCGCGTCGTGGGGGCACCGGGGTCCTTCTTCAGCCGGAGATGAAGCCCACCCGGCGCTGGTCGGCCTCGGCGATCTCGACGTAGGCGATCCGGTCGACCGGGACGACGACGCGGCGGCCGCGCTCGTCGACCAGCGTCAGCAGGCCGTCCTTGGACGCGCTCATGGCCTTGGACACCTCGGCCGCGATCTCGTCGGGGCTCTTCGGGCTGTCGATGACCAGCTCGCGGGGGGAGTGTTGGACACCGATCTTGACTTCCACGTGGAGATGCCTCCTCAGGTCTGGCTGCTCCGGCCCACGCTAGTGCAGCGCCCGCGGGTCAGCCGGTCCGGCGGATGCGCCGTCAGCGAACGACGGCGCCGGACGTCACTGCCCGTCGCCGTCGTCGCGGCGGGGGAAGCCGGAGATGCCGCGCCACGCCAGCGCGGACATCAGCGCCACCGCCTCGTCGCGCGACAGGGTGCCCTTGCGGGCCAGCCACCAGCGGGCGCTGCTCTCCGCCATGCCGGTCAGCCCCGCGGAGAGCAGCAGCGCCCGCTCCTCGTCGGCGCCGGTGTCGGCGGCGATCACCTCGGCGATCGCCTCGGTGACCGCGCGGGTCCCGCGGCCGGCTAGCTCGGAGACCTGCGGGTCGTTGCGCAGATCGGACTCGAAGACCAGGCGGAACGCCTCGCCGTCGGCGTCGATGAAGTCGAAGTAGGCGCCGACCGCGCCGTCGACCCGCGCCCGGTTGTCGTCGGTGCCCGCCATCGCCTGCCGCACCCGGTCGGTGAGCTCGTCGACCTGCTGCTCCAGCAGCGCCAGATACAGCTCCCGCTTGCCGGGGAAGTGCTGGTAGAGCACCGGTTTGCTGACCCCGGCCCGGTCGGCGATGTCGTCCATCGCCGCGGCGTGGTAGCCCTGGGCGACGAAGACGTCCTGGGCGGCGCGCAGCAGCTGCAGTCGGCGGGCGCCGCGCGGCAGGCGGGCGGTCCGGCGACCGGCCGGCGGCGCGGGAGCGGGGAGGCTGGGCTGCATGGCCCGGCGATCGTACCGGCGGGTAGGTCGGACGACGTCGTACCGGCCCGCGGTCGGGCGGCTCCGGCGGGCGGGGTCGCGTCGGTGTTCTACCGTCGAGCGGGTGACCGACGCACGGCTGTCCGAGAGCCCGCTGCCGCGGCTGGGCCGGTTGCTCCCGCCCTGGCCCGGGGAGATGGTGCCCGTCTCCGGCGGCGAGGTCTTCGTCCGCTCCACACCCTGGCGTGGGCCCGTCGACGGCTCGGACGTCGCCACGGCCCCGCGGGAACGGGCGCTGTACGTGCACGGGCTGGGCGGGGCCTCGACCAACTGGACCGACCTCGCCGGACTGCTCGCCGTCCGCTTCGAGGGCCACGCCCTGGACCTGCCCGGGTTCGGCCGGTCGGGCCCGCCGCGGCGCTACTCGATCGAGCGGCACGCGCAGGCCGTCATCGACGTCCTGGAGTGGGTCGCCGCCCGCCCTGGGCCGGGGCAGGGGCGGCCGGTGCACCTGATCGGCAACTCCCTCGGCGGGCTGGTGAGCGTGTGGGTGGCCGCGCGCCGTCCGGACCTGGTCGCCACCCTCTCGCTGATCTCCGCGGCCATGCCGGTCTACCGGGTGCCCGCCGCCTTCGACCGGGCGATCACCCTGGTCCTGCTGCCGGGGGTGCCGGCGCTGGCCGAGAAGCGGCTGGCCGGGGTGAGCCCCGAGGAGCGGGTGCGGGGGCTGGTGCAGGCCTGCTTCGGCAACCCCGACGCGGTCCCACCCGAGCGCCTGCAGCAGGTCGTCGAGGAGATGCGGGAGCGCGACGAGCAGCCCTGGGCGGGGCAGGCGCTCACCCGCAGCCTGCGCGGCCTGATGACCTCCTACCTGCGGTTCGGCCGGGCCAACGCCTGGCGCATGGCCCGGTCGGTGCGGATGCCGTCCCTGGTGGTCACCGGCGACCGGGACCGCCTGGTCGACCCGGCGCTCGCCACCCGGCTCGCCGACGTGCTGCCCGACGCCCGCCTCCAGGTGCAGGCCGGCATCGGCCACCTGGCGATGATGGAGGCCCCCGAGCCCACCGCCCGGGCCGTGCTCGCCCTCGCCGAGGACGTCGCGGACGGCGCCCGGGCCGCCGGACGGGACTCCTCGACGGCGCAGGCCTGAGCCGGACACGCGACCGGGACACCGCCCGGCGGCTCTGCCGCCCCGCCCGGGATCCGTGAGAGCCTGGCCGCCGTGGCCAGCCCCGACGACCGTCCCGGTCGCCACCCGGCGCGGCCACCGCGGCCCCCCGTCCCGGTTCCCCGGTCCGCGGGGACGGCCGGCCGCCAGCGCCCCGTCCGTGCGGGTGCACCCGCCGCCGGTGCCTCGGCGCGCAGTGCCGGCTCGCGCACCGGACCACTGGTCGCCCGGCCCGACCCGGTGCCGCGGGCCCGCCGCCAGGCGCCGCCGCCCGCGGGTCCGATCCGGCGGTTCACCCGCCGGTACGGCTGGCGCGCCTACGCCATCCCGGTGCTCACCCTGGCCACCGTCCTCACCCTGGCCGACGTCGCGCTCAGCGGCGCGGACCAGGCCCCGGTCGCCGATCCGGCTGCGGCGCCCTCATCGGTCACCGCCCCCGCCGTCGAGCCGACGCCCACGCCGACCGAGCAGGCGCCGGCCGAGGGGGAGGGCGCACCCACCGAGCAGCCCCCGCCGCCGGCCGCCGCGCCCACCTACGTCGAGCAGGGCGCGGGCAGCGTCTCGGTCGTCGACGGCAGCTCGCAGGTCCACGGCACCGGACCGCTGCAGCGGTTCGTCGTCGAGGTGGAGGACGGCATCGGGGTCGACGGCGCCCAGTTCGCCGCCGCCGTCGAGGGCATCCTCGGCGACCCGCGCTCCTGGGGCGCCGGCGGGCAACGGTCCTTCCAGCGGGTGGGCGCGGCCGAGGCCGCCGCGGGGGAGTACGACTTCCGGGTCAGCCTGGTCAGCCCCGGCAGCATGGAGACCTACTGCCCCGGGGTGGGCACCGGCGGCTACACCTCCTGCCGGTACGGCGAGCGCGCTGTGATTAACCTGGCCCGCTGGGAGACCGCCGTTCCCGACTACGGCGGCGACATCCCCACCTACCGGCAGTACGTGGTCAACCACGAGGTCGGGCACGCGCTGGGCAACGGGCACCAGCCGTGCCCCGGGCCGGGGCAGCTCGCGCCGGTCATGCAGCAGCAGACGCTCGGTCTGCAGGGCTGCGTCAAGAACGCCTGGCCGTATCCGTGACATCGCGGTCCTCCGGATCGCACCGCGGCCAGGTGCCGTCCCCCTGCTGCGCTGAGCCGTTCCCAGCGGCTGCGCCGGGGACCCTCCGGGCCCCGCGTCGCCTCCGCTGAGGCGGCTGGCGCCGCCGGTCTCCGTACTCCTGGTCGGTGCTGCCCCGTCGTCCTGGTCGGGCGCGCGTCCCGGTGGGTGGGACGGCGTGCGGGACCGGGATTACCGGCCCGTGTCAGGCTGTTGCGCAGTCCAGGACGCCGGCTCGGGCCGGCGCGCCTGACGACACAGCCGTGTGAGGAGCGCCCCGTGCAGTTGCCACCCCTGGTGGAGCCCGCCGACGACCTGTCGATCGACGAGGTCCGCCGCTACAGCCGCCACCTGATCATCCCCGACGTCGGGATGGACGGGCAGAAGCGGCTCAAGAACGCCAAGGTGCTCGCCGTCGGCGCCGGTGGCCTCGGCTCGCCGGTGCTGATGTACCTGGCCGCGGCCGGCGTGGGCACCCTGGGCATCGTCGAGTTCGACACCGTCGACGAGTCCAACCTGCAGCGCCAGATCATCCACGGGCAGTCCGACGTCGGCCGCTCCAAGGCCAAGAGCGCCGCGGACTCGATCCGGGAGATCAACCCCTACGTCGACGTCCGCCTGCACGAGACGCGGCTGGACAACGAGAACGTGCTGGAGATCTTCAGCCAGTACGACCTCATCGTCGACGGCACCGACAACTTCGCCACCCGGTACCTGGTCAACGACGCCGCCGTCCTGCTGAACAAGCCGTACGTGTGGGGCTCGATCTACCGGTTCGACGGCCAGGTCTCGGTCTTCTGGAACGAGCACGGGCCCAACTACCGCGACCTCTACCCGGTGCCGCCGCCGCCCGGCATGGTCCCCAGCTGCGCCGAGGGCGGTGTCCTCGGTGTGCTGTGCGCGACCGTCGGCGCCATCCAGGCCACCGAGGCGGTCAAGCTGATCACCGGCATCGGCGAGACGCTGCTCGGCCGGCTCATGGTCTACGACGCCCTGGAGATGACCTTCCGCACCATCAAGGTGCGCAAGGACCCCGAGGGTGAGCCGATCACCGGGCTGATCGACTACGAGAGCTTCTGCGGCGTCGTCTCCGACGAGGCCCAGCAGGCCGCGGCCGGCTCGACGATCACCGTCGACGAGCTCAAGGACATGATGGACTCCGGCAAGGAGTTCGAGCTGATCGACGTCCGCGAGCCCAACGAGTACGAGATCGTCTCGATCCCGGGTGCCAAGCTCATCCCCAAGGACGAGATCCTCTCCGGCCGGGCCCTGGCGCAGCTGCCCAACGACAAGCCGATCGTGCTGCACTGCAAGACCGGCGTCCGCTCCGCGGAAGCGCTGGCCGCGGTGAAGAACGCCGGGTTCAAGGACGCCGTGCACGTGCAGGGCGGCGTCACCTCCTGGGCCACCCGGATCGACAAGACCCTGCCCACGTACTGAAGGACCCCCTCGCCCCCCGACCCTCGCTCCGCTCGGGCCGGGACCCTGCGAGGGGGCCGAAGAGCAACTCACCTGGGCCCCGGCTCCGCCACTGGGCGGGCCGGGGCCCAGGTGCGTTCTACTGGCGGCATGCCCGCGCCCAGCCACACCGACCTGCTGCTGCTCTTCCAGCGGGCCCAGGCGCAGTTCACCGACCGGGTGGACGCCGTGGAGCCCGGGGAGTGGGACGCTCTCGCGCTGCCCGAGTGGAGCGTCGCCGACCTGGTGGCGCACCTGACCAGCGAGCAGCTGTGGGTGCCGCCCCTGCTGGCCGGCGAGCCGCTGGAGGTCGTCGCCCAGCGCATCCCCACCGACACCGACGAGCTGATCGGCACCGACCCGCTCACCGCCTGGGAGACCGCCGCCGACGGTGCCCTGGCGGCGTGGGCCGACCCCGCCGTCCTCGACCGCACGGTGCAGCTGTCCGCCGGTCCGGCGAGCGCCGCCGACTACCTCACCGAGATGACCGCCGACCTCACCGTGCACGCCTGGGACCTCGCCCGGGCCGTGGGTGGCGACACCCACCTGGACCCCGAGCTGGCCGCAGCCGCCTTCCGGTACGCCGAGGCCAACCTCGGGGACGACGGGCAGCCCGGCCTGTTCGCCGCCCCGGTCGAGCCGCCACCCGGTGCAGACCTGCAGACCCGGCTGCTGGCGAGGTTCGGGCGTCGCTCCTGAGGGTGGGTCGTGGGCCCGTTCGGCCCGATGACGCGCGTCACGCACCTAGGCTCCGTCGTCGAACAGCCGAGCCGGAGGTCCGCACGCATGAGCCAGCCACCCCAGGGACCGCCCCCGCAGGGACCCCTCGACGCGCAGCCCGCCGGGCAGGCTCCGTGGGCTCCCGAGCCGGGTGCCGGCTGGGGGATCCCGCCGGTCGGCCAGCCGTCGGCCGGCGGCTGGGGTCCGCCGCCCGGGCAACCCGGCACCTGGGGTGCTCCGGGAGGTCCGGCCCCGTGGGGCGAGGGAGCCGGTGGGCCCGGTGCGCCGGGGCCGGACCGGAAGCGGACCCTGGTGGTCACCGCCGCAGCCGCGGTGGCCCTGCTGGCCGTGGTCGCCGTCGGGCTGGTGCTGTGGCTGAAGGGTGGCGGGGACGAGGAGGCACCCACCGCGGCCGGCCACTCGGCCGAGACCTCGACCTCCGCCTCCCGGCCGGCGGCCCCCTCGTCGTCCGCGGGCGCCGAGGCGTTCTCCGCGAGCCCCAGCATCAGCGTGACGGAGTTCCTCGCCTCGCTGCCGGACGACTTCGCCGAGTGCAGCGAGGCCGAGCCGATCGGTGACGGCGACGTCGTCGCCGCCGCCTGCGGCGCGGCGTCGACCCAGCCGGGCCCGACCGACGCGATGTTCCTGCGCTATCCCGACGTCGACACGCTCGACGACGTGTTCGTCGCCGACGTCGGCGGTCTGGGGCTGGAGGAGTGGGCCGGCGCGACCGACTGCACCGAGGACGGCTACGGCGTGTGGGCGCGCGGGGAGGGCGGCGCCGGCGGGCTGCTCGGCTGCGGGCTGACCGATGGCACCGCGTTCCTCTACTGGACCGACGACGAGTTCCTCACCGAGGGCGTGGTGAGCGCGCCGGGGGAGACCCAGGACGACGTCGTCGCGCTCTACGAGTGGTGGGTCGAGAACAGCGACTTCGTGAGCTGACCCGTGGGGTCAGCGGGGGAGGGCCGGTCGGCCGCCGACGTCGACGAGGCCGTCCTCGACGCGGTCGAGGCCATCCCGCCGGGTCGGGTCAGCACCTACGGGGCCATCGGCCGCCTGGTCGGCGTGGGCCCCCGGCGGGTGGCCCGGGCGCTGTCGGCCGGCGGCGGGGCCGTCCCGTGGCACCGCGTCGTGCGCGCCGACGGCACCCCGGCCGAGCCGGTGCGGGTGCGCCAGCTCGCGCTGCTCGCCGCCGAGGGCGTGCCGGTGCGCGGCATCCGGGTCGACCTCGCGGCCGTCGGCTGGCCCGACGAGCCCTGAGCCGGCGGCGCGCTCCCGGGGACCGTCGGTGGGTCGTGTTCTCATCGAGGGGTGCGGGGGGACGGCGGGGTCGCGACGGGGGAGCCGGTCTACCGGCTGGTGCAGCCGGAGGCGGTGCCGGTCGTCCGTCCCCGGCTCGACCCGACCCAGCAGGCGGTGGTCGACCACCCGGGCGGGCCGCTGCTGGTGCTGGCCGGGCCCGGCACCGGGAAGACGACGACGATCGTGGAGGCCGTCGCCGCCCGCATCGAGGCCGGCGCCGACCCCGAGCGCCTGCTGGTGCTCACCTTCAGCCGCAAGGCCGCCGGCGAGCTGCGCACCCGAATCACCGCCCGCGTGGGGCGCACCATCCGGGAGCCGGTGGCCCGCACGTTCCACTCCTACGCCTTCGGCGTCCTCCGGCGAGCCGCCGTGCTCCGGGGTGAGCCGGCGCCTCGGCTGCTGACTGCGGCCGAGCAGGACGCCGTCGTCGCCGAGCTGCTCGCCGGCGACGTCGCCGAGGACGGCGTGCGCTGGCCCGACGAGCTCGCCGCGGCGCTGCAGACCACCGGCTTCCGGGAGGAGCTGCGCGAGCTGCTGCTGCGCGCGACCGAACGGGGCATCGACCCCGAGCGGCTGGCCGCCTGGGGCCGTGACCGCGGCCTGCCGCACTGGGTGGCCGCCGCCCGCTTCGCCGACCAGTACGCCGGGGTGTCCGCCTTCGCCACCGCCGCCCGCGGCGGTGCCAGCGGCTACGACCCCGCGGAGCTGGTGCGCACCGCGATCGACGAGCTGCGCGCCGACCCCGACCTGCTGCGCACCGAGCGGGAGCGGGCCCGCTGGCTGTTCGTCGACGAGTACCAGGACACCGACCCGGCGCAGGTGGAGCTGGTCGAGCTGCTGGCCGGCGGCGGTGGCGACCTGGTCGTCGTCGGCGACCCCGACCAGGCCATCTACGCCTTCCGCGGGGCCGAGCCGCGGGGCATCGTCGAGTTCCCCACCCGCTTCCGGCACCGCGACGGCCGCCCCGCCGACCGGCTGTCGCTCGGCGTCTGCCGCCGCTCGGGGGCCGAGCTGCTCGCGGTCAGCCGCCGGGTCGCCGAAGGGCTGCCCGGCCCCTGGGAGCACCGCCGGCTCGCCCCCGGCGAGGGGATGCCCCCCGGAGAGGCGGAGGTGCACGTCTTCGACTCCCCGGCCACCGAGGCGGCGTTCCTCGCCGACACGCTGCGCCGGGCACACCTGCTCGACGGCGTGCCCTGGTCGCAGATGGCGGTGGTGGTCCGCTCGGCAGCGGCGGGGCTGGCTCCGGTGCGTCGCGCGCTCACCCAGGCCGGGGTGCCGGTCGCGGTGTCCGCCGACGACGTCGCGCTCGCCGCCCAGCCGGCGGTGCAGCCGTTCCTCGCCGCGCTGGGGGCGCTCCTCCCAGCGCAGTCCGCGGTCGACGGTGAGCCAGCTGAGGCGGGGTTCGACGAGCCGGGCGCGGAGGCGCTGCTCGCCTCGCCGCTGGGCGGGGCCACCGTCCTCGACCTGCGCCGGCTGCGCCGCGCGGCCCGGCGGGCGCTGGTCGACCGCGGGGAGGACGCCGGCTCCCGCGGCGCGCCGCTGGCCGCGGTGCTCGCCGACGCCACTCTCCTGGACGCACTGCCCGAGCACGTGGCCCGGCCGGCCGCCCGGGTCGCCCGGGTGCTGTCGGCCGGGCGGCTCGCGCTGACCACCGGTGGTTCCGCCGAGGACGTGTTGTGGGCGATGTGGCAGGCCAGCGGGCTGAGCCACCGCTGGGCCCGGGCCAGCGCCGCCGGCGGGCCGACCGGCGCGGTCGCCGACCGCGACCTGGACGCCGTCGTCTCGCTCTTCGACGCAGCCGCTGCCTTCGTCGACCGGCTGCCGCACGCCGGGGTGGCCGCCTTCGTCGCACACCTGGGCGCCCAGCAGCTGCCCGGTGACAGCGGCGCGGCCCGGGCACCGGCCGGTGAGACGGTCCGGCTGCTCACCGCGCACGCCAGCAAGGGCCTGGAGTGGGACGTGGTCTGCGTGGCCGGGGTGCAGGACGGCGTCTGGCCGGACCTGCGCGCCCGGGCCAGCCTGCTCGGCGCCGAGGACCTGGTCGACGCCGCCGGGGGCACCGACCCGGAGACCCTCGACCGCCGCACGCTCGCCCTCGCCGAGGAGCGCCGGCTGTTCTACGTGGCCTGCACCCGCGCCCGGCGGCGGCTGCTGGTCACCGCCGTCGACGGCGCGCTGGAGGGCGGGGACGCCGGGGCCGCCGCGTCGCGCTTCCTCGACCTGGTCGACCCGCTGCCGCGCGGCGGCGACGGCGCCCGGCCGCACACGTCGCTGCCCCGGCAGCTCACCCTCCCGGCGCTGGTCGCCGAGCTGCGCCGGCACCTGACCGACCCGCAGACCCCGTCGCCGCGCCGGTCCAGCGCCGCCGCCGTGCTGCGCCGGCTGGCCGACGAGCGGGTGCCGGGTGCCGACCCGGCGGGCTGGTGGGGGCTGGCTCCGCTGTCCGACGACGCCCCGCTGGTCGACCCGGCCGACGTCGTCCCGGTCCGGCCGTCGGCGATCGACACCTTCCAGCGCTGCCCGCTGCGGTGGGTGCTCGGCGCGGTCGGCGCGGAGGCGGCGCCGGAGGCGACCCGCACCGTCGGGTCCGCGGTGCACGACGTCGCCCAGCGGGTGGCCGAGGGCCTGCCCCCGGCCGAGGCCGCGGCGGTGCTGGACACCGAGCTCGACGGCCTGGACCTCGGGCCCGGCTGGTTCGACCAGCGGCAGCGGGACCGCGCCCAGGAGATGCTGGCCAAGTTCCTCGCCTGGCACGCGAAGGGCGACCGCGAGCTGGTCGCGGCCGAGGAGGACTTCGACGTCGTCGTCGGCCGGGCGCGGCTGCGCGGTCAGGTCGACCGGCTGGAGCGCGACGCCGACGGCCGGCTGGTGGTGGTCGACCTCAAGACCGGCAAGACCGCGCCGCGGACCGTGGAGGAGCACGGCCAGCTCGCGGCCTACCAGGTGGCCGTCGCCGAGGGCGCCTTCGAACGGCACGGCACGGTGAGCGGAGGAGCCGCGCTGCTGCAGGTGGGCGGTGCGCAGAAGGCGGCCAAGGAGCACGCGCAGTCGCCGCTGCCTCCCGACGTCGACCCGCGGCAGACCTGGGCCGGGGAGCTGATCGCGGAGGTGGGCGAGGGCATGGGTGCCGGCACGTTCGTCGCACGCACCGACACCGATTGCGAGCGCTGCGCGTTCCGGCGCAGCTGCCCGGTGCAGGAGTCCGGCCGGCAGGTGACCCAATGAGTGCCTCTTCCGGTGTCTCCCGGCCCCGTTCCGGGTTCCCTCGCGAGGGTGCGAGCGGAGGGGAGAACGGGGTCCTTCACCAGCTGTCGTTCGACCTCCCCGGTCTCGGGCCGGTCGGTGAACCGGCGCTGCCGGAGCTGCTCACCCCCGCCGAGGTCGCCGCCCGGTGCGGCCTGAGCTACGCGCCGTCCCCCGAGCAGGCCGGTGTCGTCTCCGCACCGGTCGACCGGCCGCTGGTCGTCGTCGCCGGCGCCGGGTCGGGCAAGACCGAGACGATGGCCGCCCGGGTCGCCTGGCTGGTGGCCAACCAGCTGGTCGCGCCGGAGGCGGTGCTCGGGCTGACCTTCACCCGCAAGGCCGCCAGCGAGCTCAACGCCCGGGTGCGGCTGCGGCTGGGCGCGCTGGCCGAGCACCCCGACACCGACCCGGCGCTGCGCGAGCGGCTGACCGTCGCCGCGCCCACCGTCGCCACCTACCACGGGTACGCCGCCGGGATCGTCGCCGAGCACGGGCTGCGGATCGGGGTGGAGCCCGGCGCCGGTGTGCTGGGCCCGGCCATGTGCTGGGGACAGGCCGCCACCGTCGTCGCCGGCCACACCGGCGACATGGCCGACGTGGCGCTGGGCCTGGTCACCACCACCGAGGACGTGCTGCAGCTGGCCGCCGAGCTGGGCGAGCACGACGTCAGCCCGGACCGGCTGCGCGCCTGGACCGCCCGCTTCGAGGCCCAGCTGCGCGGCTACGCCGACGCGGGCCGCAAGAAGGGCCCCTACGCCGACGTGCTGGCCATGCTGGCCCGGCAGCGGGCCCGGGTGGCGCTGCTGCCGATGGTCGAGGCGTTCGAGGCGCGCAAGCGGGCCGCGGGCGCCATCGACTACGCCGACCAGGTGGCCTACGCCGCCCGGGTGGCGGTCAGCTCCCCGGAGGTGGGCCGCCGCGAGCGGGCCCGCTGGCGCGTGGTGCTGCTCGACGAGTACCAGGACACCAGCGTCGGTCAGCTGCGCATGCTCGAGGCACTGTTCGGGGGGCCCGGTGGGCACCCGGTGCTCGCCGTCGGCGACCCACGGCAGTCGATCTACGGCTGGCGCGGCGCCTCGGCCGGCACGATCGAGCGGTTCGCCCGCACCTTCCCCGGCACCCCCGAACGGCCGGCCGAGCGGCTCACGCTGTCGACCAGCTGGCGCAACGACCGGGCGGTGCTCGCCGTCGCCAACACCGTCGCCGCCGCGCTGCCGGAACCCGAGCAGCCGCTGCCGGACCTCACGCCGTCGCCGGTCGCCGGCCCGGGGGCGGTGCACGTCGGGCTCTACGAGACCGTGGCCGAGGAGACCGCGGCGCTCGCCGACCGGCTGGCCGCCGAGTGGCACGGTCCCGGCCCGGACCGTCCTGCCGAGAAGCGCCCGACGATCGCGGTGCTGGCCCGCCGCCGGGCCCAGCTGCCCGGCATCGCCGCGGCCCTGCGGGAGCGCGGGCTGCCGGTCGAGGTGGTCGGCCTCGGTGGGCTGCTCGACGTGCCGGAGGTCTCCGACGTCGTCGCCACGCTGCGGGTGCTGGTCGACCCGACCGCCGGTGACGCGCTGGGCCGGCTGCTCACCGGCGCCCGCTGGCGGATCGGCCCGCGCGACCTCGCCGCGCTGGAGGGCCGGGCGCGGTCACTGGTGCGTGAGCGGCGGACCGCGGCCGCCGAACCCGGACCGCCCGGCGACGTCGCCGCCGCCCCCACCGAGGGCGCCACCCCCGAGCTGCCCCGGGAACGGGGCAGCATCATCGAGGCGCTGGACGACCTCGGCCGTCCCGAGGCGTACTCCGCCGAGGGCTTCCGCCGGCTCCGGCGGCTGGGCACCGAGCTGGGCACCCTGCGGGGGCGGCTGGGGGAGTCGCTGCCCGACCTGGTCGACGAGGTGGTCCGGGTCCTGGGCCTGGAGACCGAGCTGGCCAGCCACCCCGACGTCACCCCCGGCCGGGCGCGCACGCACCTCGACGCGCTGCACGAGGTCGCCGCCCAGTTCGCCGAGCTCGCCGAGCTGCCCTCGCTGCCGGCGTTCCTCGGCTACCTCGCCGACGCCGAGGTCCGCGAGCGCGGGCTGGAGCCGGGGGAGGTGGCGGTCAACCCGGAGGCGGTGCAGCTGCTCACCGGCCACTCCGCCAAGGGGCTGGAGTGGGACGTCGTCGCCGTCCCCGGCATGACCGTCGGGCAGTTCCCGGCCAAGGGCGACGCCTCCGACTCCTGGATCCGCGACCCCGGCGCCGTCCCGGTCGACCTGCGCCTCACCGACCGCGCCGAGCTGCCCCGGCTGCACCTGCCCGTGCCCGGCTCCGGTGACCAGGCCGCGGTCCGCGACGCGCTGGCCGACTACGTCGCCGAGTGGAAGGACTTCGGGCTGGCCGAGGAGATCCGGCTCGGCTACGTGGCGGTCACCCGGGCCAAGCACCTGCTGCTGTGCTCGGGCAGCTGGTGGCGCGACGGCAAGACCGTGTGCGGGCCGTCCTCGCTGCTGCTCGCGGTCAAGGACGCGGTCGACGCCGGTGCCGGCGTCGTCGACGCCTGGGCCGAGGCGCCGGCCGACGACGCGGAGAACCCGGCGCTGGCCGAGTGGCCGATCGGCGTGTGGCCGGCCGACCCGCTGTCCTCGGGACGGCGCCGCGCGTTGAGCGCCGCCGCCGAGCTGGTCGCCGCCAGCCGGCCGCACCCGCTCACCGACGAGGCGTTGCAGGCCACCGACGACCCGCTGGTCGCCGACTGGATCCGCGACGCCGACCTGCTGCTGCGCGAGCGGGCCGAGCACTCCCGCGGCACGGTCGAGGTGGCGCTGCCGGCACACCTGTCGGTGTCGGCGCTGGTGGCGTTGCGCCGCGACCCGGCGGAGCTGGCCCGGCGCCTGCGCCGCCCGATGCCGGCCGCGCCGGCGCCGCTCGCCCGCCGGGGCACCGCGTTCCACGCCTGGCTGGAGGAGCGGTTCGGCACCTCCCGGCTGATCGACCTCGACGAGCTGCCCGGCTCCGGCGACGCCGAGGCCGCCCCCGACGAGGCGCTGTCGGCGCTGCAGGAGGCGTTCCTGGCCAGCGAGTGGGCCGACCGGCAGCCGGTCGACGTGGAGGCGCCGTTCGAGACACCGCTCGGGCCGCTGACGCTCCGCGGGCGGATCGACGCCGTCTACGCCACGCCCGACGGCGGCTACGAGGTCATCGACTGGAAGACCGGCCCGGTGCCCGGCGCCGCGGAGCTCGCCGCCGCGGGCGTGCAGCTGGCCGCCTACCGGCTGGGCTGGTCGCGGCTGACCGGAGTGCCGGTCGAGCGGGTCAGCGCCGGCTTCCACCACGTCGCCGCCGGGGTCACCCTGCGCCCGGTCGACCTGCTCGACGAGGCCGGCCTGCTCGCCCTGGTCATCGGCACCGCCTGACGGTGTGCGCTGAGTGTCAGTTGTCGGCTGTTGAACCAGCAGACAGCGCACACCGTCGGACCCGGGCCAGGAGTCAGCTCGGTGGCGTGAGGTGGTGCCGGCGCGCCGGGTCGAACGCAGCGCCGGTGAGCACCCGCTCGATGATCGCCCCGGCCAGCGCCTCGGGGGCCTGCTCCGGCACCCAGTGCGTGATCCCCGGCAGCTCGACGAACCGGTAGTCGCCGGTCACCTGGTCCGCGCACGCCTCGGCGGCGGTGCGGCCGATCGCCACGTCGCCGTCGCTCCACACGAACGTCGTCGGCACCTCGACCGGGTCGACCCGGGTGCTCGCGTCCATCGCCCGGTACCAGTTCAGCGCGGCGGTCAGCGCGCCCGGCGCCGACAGCAGGTGGACGTAGGCGTCGACCGCCTCGGCCGGCACCCCGGGCGCCTCCAGCAGCCGGCGCAGCCGCCGCGCGTCGTCGGCGAGCAGCACCTCCTCCGCCTCACCGGCCCGGCGGAACAGTCGGATGTAGCTCGACCGCTCCTGCTGCTCCCGGTCCGCGCGGTAGGCGAGGGTGAACGCCGTCGGGTGCGGCACCGAGACCGCGGTCAGCGACGCCACCCGGTCCGGGTGCCAGGCGGCCAGCGCCCACGCCACGTTCGCCCCCCAGTCGTGGCCGACCACGTGCGCCACAGGCACGTCCAGCGCCGTCATCAGATCGGCGGTGACCTGCACCAGGTTGGGCAGCGCGTAGGCGTCGACGTCCAGCGGCCGGGCGCCGGGGGAGTAGCCCAGCTGGTCGGGGGCAAGGGTGCGCAACCCGGCCTGCGCCAGCAGCGGCGTCACCGCCGACCACGACAGCGACGTCTCCGGGAAGCCGTGCAGCAGCAGCACCGGCAACCCGTCGTCCGGTCCGTCGGTCCGGACGTCGAAGGTCAGGTCACCGACGTCCACCTGCAACATCCCCACCGGCATGCACGCAACGTAGCCGCCACTGCGCCGGTCGGCTCGGCACCCCGCGTTACCGTTCGGCGGTGAGCAGCAGCGCCGAACGCGACTTCGTCACCGCCCACCTCGAGGACCTGCACGCCGACCTCGACGCGTGGCTGCGGATCCCGTCGATCTCCGCCGACCCGGCCCACGCCGGCGACGTGCGGGCCAGCGCCGAGTGGCTGGCCGAGGCGCTGCGCCGCACCGGCTTCCCGACCGTGGAGATCTGGGAGACCCCCGGCGCCCCGGCGATCTTCGCCGAGTGGCCCTCCGCCGACGCCGGCGCCCCCGTCGCCCTCGTCTACGGCCACCACGACGTCCAGCCGGTCGACCCGCTGGAGCTGTGGGAGCACCCGCCGTTCGAGCCGACCCGCGTCGAGGGCCCCGACGGCCCCGAGCTGCACGCCCGTGGCGCCATCGACGACAAGGGCAACGTCGCCTTCCACCTGCTCGGCATCCGCGCCCACCTCGCCGCCACCGGCCGGAACACCCCCGCGGTCACCGTCAAGCTGGTCATCGAGGGCGAGGAGGAGTCCGGCTCGCCGCACTTCGCGGAGCTGCTCCGGGAGAAGCGGGACCGCCTCGACTGCGACGTCGTCGTGGTCAGCGACACCGGCATGGCCGCCCCCCACCTGCCCAGCGCCGTCACCTCCATGCGCGGGCTGGCCGACGCCGAGATCACCCTGCGCGGCCCGGCCGTCGACCTGCACTCCGGCTCCTTCGGCGGGGCGGTGCCCAACCCGCTGCACGCGATGGCCGAGCTGATCAGCGCGCTGCACGACGACCAGGGCCGGGTCACCCTCCCCGGCTTCTACGACAAGGTGCGGCCGCTGTCGGACCGCGAGCGCGAGCTGATGGGCCGGGTGCCCTTCGACGAGGCCGCGTGGCTCGCCGGCCCGGCCGCCTCCCGGGCCACCACCGGTGAGGCCGGGTTCAGCACCCAGGAGCGCATCGGCGCCCGGCCGACGGCGGAGGTCAACGGGATGTGGGGCGGGTACACCGGCCCCGGCCACAAGACGATCATCCCGGCCGAGGCGCACGCCAAGCTCACCTTCCGGCTGGTCGCCGACCAGCGGCCGGAGGAGATCGCCGACCAGGTGCGCACCTGGGTCGAGCAGCACCTGCCCGCCGGCATCGAGGCCGAGGTGCACGCCCCACCCGGCGGCGTCGCCCCCTGCGCCAGCGACCTGGACTCCCCGTACATGGACGCGCTGCTGTCGGCGATCGCCCAGGCCTGGGACAGCACCCCGGATCAGGTGCTGTTCATGAAGGAGGGCGGCAGCGGCCCGGAGGCCGACCTCGTCGAGCAGCTGGGCGCGCCGCTGGTGTTCCTCGGCGCCGGGCTGCCCACCGACCGGATCCACTCGCCCAACGAGCGGGTGCTGCTGCCGATGCTGCACCGCGGCGCGGAGGCGGCCGCCCACCTGTGGCGCGAGCTGGCGACCGTCGCCCGCTGACGTGACCGCGCCCGGAGCCGCCCCACCCGGCTGGTACCCCGACCCGGACGGCGCCCCGGGGCTGGTGCGGTGGTGGAACGGTGCCGGCTGGTCCGACGTCACCACCCCCGCCGGCCCCGGGGTCAGCGTCGGCCGGGCGTTCGAGGCGCCCAGCCGGCCGGCCACCGGCCCGGCCGCCTGGGAGGCGTGGGGCGCCGGGGAGCCCGCGCCCGCCCCCCGGTCACGCCGGCCGCTGCTGGTCGGGCTCGGCGCCCTGCTGGTGGTCGCCCTCGTCGTGCTCGTCGGGGTGCTCGTCGGCCGCTCCGACGATGACGGGGCGGGCGCCCCCGTCGCCCGGCCCAGCAGCGAGCCGGGCACCCCGTTCCCCCCGGGCACGGTCCGGGTCATCGACGAGGCCGCCGGGATCTCCTACCCCTGGCTGGGCGACGGCTGGTTCGAGTGGGACCGCGGCGACCAGATCGAGACCACCGCGACCGCCGGGCAGTACTTCGTCACCCAGGAGGAGCTGCCCGACGCGTTCGACTCCTTCATCGCCCAGTGCACCTCCGGGCCGTTGGTGTCCGCGTTCGGGTGGAGCGGCCCGGCCAGCCTGCAGATCACCACGACCACGATCGCCGACTTCGTCCGGGACGCCCACTACCCGGGACCCAACGAGCGCACCGTGCGCCGGGACGAGGCGGTCACCGTCGACGGCGCGCAGGCCTGGGTCTACGAGTTCGACCTCGCCTGGGACGTCGAGGGCTACGACGCCACCGGGGAACGGGCCGCGCTGCTGCTCGTCGACGTCGGCCGCGAGGCCCCGGCGCTGCTGTACGTCTCGGTCCCCAACACCCACGCCGAGCTCTACGGCGTCGTCGACCGCGTGCTGGAGTCCGTCGAGGTGCTGTGACATCGGTCGGCCTACCGGCCTCCGCCGCGGCCAGGTGCCGTACCCCCCCCCGCGGACGCGGAGCCGTTCCCGGCGTTCCCGGCGTTCCCGGCGTTCCCGGCGTTCCCGGCGGGACCCTCCGGGCCCCCGACGGCCCCACCGACCGGCTCTCGCCGGGCCCCCGGGCAGGTGCCGGGCTCAGCCGCCACTGATCGGCGAGGGGCGTGGGGGGGGGGGGGGGGGGGGGGGGGGGGGGGGGGGGGGGGGGGGGGGGGGGGGGGGGGGGGGGGGGGGGGGGGGGGGGGGGGGGGGGGGGCGGGGTCGAGGGTGGGGG
>NZ_JBJGZY010000018.1:0-82383 GCF_054050755.1 Modestobacter sp. SYSU DS0511 | reverse complement strand
CCCCGAGCCCCCCCCCCCCCCCGCCCCCCCCCCCCCCCCCCCCCCCCCCCCCCCCCCCCCCCCCCCCCCCCCCCCCCCCCCCCCCCCCCCCCCCCCCCCCCCCCCCCCCCCCCACGACTGTCGGAGAGAGGTGTGTGGCTCCGGGCGCACCGAGCACACGAAAGACCCCGGAGGTCACGAGGACCTCCGGGGTCTGGGTGTCCCGGCCGGAGCCGGGAGTGGTCAGCGGGGAACTAGCCCCGGACGACCTTGCCCGCACGGATGCAGGAGGTGCAGACGTTCATGCGCTGGCGGCCACCGCCGGTCAGCGCAGCCCGCACGGACTGGATGTTCGGGTTCCAACGGCGCGGCGTGCGGCGGTGCGAGTGCGACACCGACATACCGAAACCGGGCCCCTTGCCACAGACATCGCACACGGCAGCCACGGCGGATCACTCCCAGAAGTCGTTCAACTGAAGTCGTTTGCAGCGCGGTCGTTCGGACACGGGCACACGAGTACCCACACGCAGACTGGAGACCACTGTAGCCGGTCCCGGCCGGGGCTGTCGGACCGGCCGGGTCCGCCCGGCTCCCGCCGGGCGCGAGCGCAGCGCTCGAACGGGATCCGTCGGTGGGCGCCGGTACCCTGCCGTCCGTGCTGCAGGTGCTCGACGACGCGGCGGTCGGCCGGTGGAGCGCCGCCGTCGTCCACACGCTCTCCGCGTCCCGGAGCCGGCTCGACGAGCTCAACGTCTTCCCGGTGCCCGACGGCGACACGGGCACCAACCTGTTGCTCACCGCCGAGGCCGGGCAGACCGCGCTGCAGTCCGCGGCAGAGCAGTCGGCGGGGCAGTCGGCGGCGGGGGAGTCGGCGTGGGCCGTCCTCGCCCGGGGCGCGGTGCTCGGTGCCCGGGGCAACTCCGGCGCGATCCTCGCCCAGCTGCTGCGCGGCCTGGCCGACGGGCTGGCCGATGCCGAGCGGGTCGACGGCCCCGTCCTCGCCGGCGCGCTGGCCACCGCGGCGCGCACTGCCTACGGCGCGGTGGCCGACCCGGAGGAGGGCACCTTCCTCACCGTGGCCCGCGCCGGGGCCGAGGCCGCGGTGACCGCGGTCGACGAGGGCCGCGACGCGCTGCCCGACGTCGTCCGGGCCGCCGCCGACGGCGCGCGCACCGCGCTGCAGGCCACCCCCGGCCAGCTCGCCGTGCTCCGCGACGCCGGCGTGGTCGACGCGGGCGGGGCCGGCTGGTGCCTGGTGCTCGACGCGCTCGTCGGCACGGTCACCGGCGAGGTGCCGATCCGCCCGCCGCTCGCCGGCCGGCCCCACCGGCACCGGCCTGCGCCGCTGGTCGGTCAGCCCCCGGCCGGCCCCGGCAGCGAGGTGCAGTACCTGCTCGCCGACTCCGACGACGCCGCGGTCGCCGTCCTCCAGGAGCGGCTGGCCGCCCTCGGCGACTCGCTGGTCGTCGTCGGGGTCGACACCCCCGACGGGCGGGAGTGGAACGTGCACGTGCACGTCTCCGACGTCGGGGCGGCGATCGAGGCCGGCATCGAGGCCGGCCGCCCGCACCGCATCACGGTCACGCCGCTCGCCCCGGTGCGCCCCCCGGCGGCCGCCCCCGGCGTCCGTGCGGTCGTGGCGCTGGCCTGCGCGGCGGGCCTGGCCGACCTCTTCGAAGGGGAGGGGGTCACCGTGCTCACCGCCCCGGTCGACGCGGTCACCGAGGACGCCGTCCTGGCCGCGGTGCTCGGCACCGGCGCCGAGCAGGTCGTCGTGCTGCCCAACCACCCCGAGGTCACCGCCGTGGCGGCGCGGGCGGCGGAGCGGGCCCGCGAGGAGGGGCGAGACGTCGCCGTCGTGCCCACCCGCTCGGCGGTGCAGGGCGTCGCCGCGCTGGCGGTCGCCGACCCCGCGCGCCGGTTCGGTGACGACGTGATCGCCATGGCCGAGGCCGCGGCGGCCACGCGCTGGGCGGAGGTCGTCGTCGCCGAGCACGAGGCGCTCACCTCGGCCGGTCGCTGCTCCGCCGGCGACGTGCTGGGCACCGCCGACGGCGACGTCGTCGTCATCGGGGCCGAGCTCGCCGCCGTCGCCGCGGAGCTGCTGGACCGGCTGCTGTCGGCCGGCGGTGAGCTGGCCACCGTGGTGGCCGGCGACGAGCTGCTGGGCGACGCCGTCTGCTCGCACCTGGCTGCGGTGCACCCCACGGTCGAGGTGCTGCGCTACGCCGGCGGCGAGGGCGCCCTCCCGCTGCTGGTCGGGGTGGAGTGACGTGGCGCTGGCGATGGACACCCCGCTCGGCCGGGTGGTGGGCCCCAAGACGGCGAAGGCGATGGCCGACCAGCTGTCGCTGCACACCGTCCGCGACCTGCTGCGGCACTACCCGCGCCGGTACGCCCGGCGCGGGGAGATGAGCCGGCTGGAGGACCTCCAGGTCGGTGACCGGGTCACCGTGCTGGCCCAGGTGAAGAAGGTCAGCAGCCGGCCGATGCGCCAGCGCCGCGGCACGATCACCGAGGTCACCGTGGGCGACGGCGCGGGCAGCATGCGGCTGGTCTTCTTCAACCACCGGCACGCCCACCTCGACGTCGGGGAGTGGGGGCTGTTCGCCGGCACCGTCGGCAAGTGGCAGGGCGACCTGCAGTTCACCCACCCCGACTGCCACGTGATCACCGGCGACGACGACGACTGGGCCCGCGCACTGGTGCCGATCTACCCGGCGAGCAAGGACGTCTCCAGCTGGGTGATCCAGAAGTCGGTGAAGCTGCTGCTGGACGACGAGCGCTCGCTGGCCCAGGCGCTCGACGACCCGCTGCCCGCCGCGGTGCGGGAGCGGCACGGGCTGGTGCCCCTGGTCACCGCGCTGCGCTACAAGCACCGACCGGACTCCCAGGAGCAGGTCGACGTGGCCGACGAGCGGCTCAAGTGGGACGAGGCGATCGTGCTGCAGGCCACCCTCGCCGGCCGCCGCCGCGCCGCCGCGCTCGAGCCCGGCATCGCCCGGCCGCGCCGCGCCGGCGGCCTGCTCGACGCCGTCGACGCCGCCCTGCCGTTCGTGCTCACCGACGGGCAGCGCGAGGTGGGGGAGGAGCTGGCCGCGGAGCTGGCCGGGGAGCAGCCGATGAACCGGCTGCTGCAGGGCGAGGTCGGCTCGGGCAAGACCGTCGTCGCCCTGCGGGCGATGGCCCAGGTCGTCGACGCCGGAGGGCAGGCTGCGCTGCTGGCGCCCACCGAGGTGCTCGCCGCCCAGCACGCCCGGAGCCTCGCCGCGGTCCTCGGGCCGCTCGGCCGGGCCGGCGAGCTCGACGGCGACCCGGCCGGCACCCGGGTGGTGCTGCTCACCGGATCGCAGAAGGCCGCCGTCCGCCGGGAGGCCCGCGCCGCCGTCGCCGACGGCAGCGCCGGCATCGTCGTCGGCACCCACGCCCTGCTGCAGGAGGGCGTGGAGTTCGCCGACCTCGGGCTGGTCGTCGTCGACGAGCAGCACCGGTTCGGGGTCGAGCAGCGCGACGCGCTGCGGGCCAAGGGCAACCGCCCCCCGCACGTGCTGGTGATGACCGCCACGCCCATCCCGCGCACCGTGGCGATGACCGTCTACGGCGACCTGGAGACCTCCACGCTGCGCCAGCTGCCCGCCGGCCGCGGCGGGGTGTCCAGTTCCCTGGTGCCGGTCCGGGAGAAGCCGTCCTGGCTCGACCGCGCCTGGGCCCGGGTGCGCGAGGAGGTCGCCGCCGGGCGGCAGGCCTACGTGGTGTGCCCGCGCATCGGGGACGCCGAGGACGGCAAGGGCGCCGCGCGCGACGACGACGGCCCGGACGACGCCGACGGTGCCCCGCCGGAGGAGCCCTCGGGCGGCAGCGACCGGCGGCCCCCGCTGGCGGTGCTCGACGTCGCCGAGGAGCTGCGCGCCGGTCCGCTGGCGGAGCTGCGGGTCGAGGTGCTGCACGGCCGGATGACCCCGGAGGACAAGGAGGCCCGGATGCGGGCCTTCGCGGCCGCCGAGGTCGACGTGCTGGTGGCCACCACCGTCGTGGAGGTCGGCGTCGACGTGCCCAACGCCACGGTGATGGTGGTGATGGACGCCGACCGGTTCGGCGTCAGCCAGCTGCACCAGCTGCGCGGCCGGGTGGCCCGCGGCAAGCACCCGGGGCTGTGCCTGCTGGTCAGCGAGGCGCCCGCCTCCTCGGCCACCGGGCAGCGGCTGGCTGCGGTCGCCGCCACCACCGACGGCTTCGAGCTGGCCCGGCTGGACCTGGAGACCCGACGGGAGGGCGACGTGCTCGGCGCGGCGCAGTCCGGGCGGCGGTCGGGGGTGCGGCTGCTGTCGCTGCTCGACGACGAGCAGCTGATCGCCGAGGCCCGGGTGGAGGCCACCCGGCTGGTCGAGGAGGGCGGCGGGCTCGCCGACCACCCCGAGCTCGCCGCCGCCGTCGCCGCCCTGGCGCTCGACGACCGCGCCGACTACCTGGAGAAGGCTTGACCCGGATCATCGCGGGAACGGCGGGCGGGCGGCGGCTGAAGGTGCCGGCGTCCGGGGTGCGGCCCACCGGCGACCGCGCCCGGGAGGGGCTGTTCAACTCCCTGGCCTCGCTGCTGGACCTCGACGGCGCCCGGGTGCTCGACCTCTACGCCGGCACCGGCGCCCTCGGGCTGGAGGCGCTGTCCCGCGGGGCCGCCGAGGTACTGCTGGTCGAGTCCGGCCCGAAGGTGCTGCCCATGCTGCGGGCCAACGTCGCCGCCGTCGGCCTGCCCGGTGCCCGGGTGCTCGCCGGCTCGGTGCCCACCGTGGTCGCCCGGCCGGCGCCGGCCGCCTTCGACCTGGTGCTGGCCGATCCGCCGTACGCGGTCGGGGACGACGAGGTGCTCGGCGTGCTGCGCGCGCTGGCCGACGGCGGCTGGCTCGCCCCGGAGGCGGTCGTGGTGGTCGAGCGCGCCAGCCGGGACGCGCCCTTCGACTGGCCGACACCGCTGACCGGGCTGCGCGATCGGCGCTACGGCGAGGCCGTGCTCCGGTACGGTCGCTCGTTGTGAGGCGCGCGGTCTGCCCCGGTTCGTTCGACCCGGTCACCAACGGCCACGTCGACGTCATCCGCCGTGCCGCCGCGCTGTACGACGAGCTGGTCGTCGCG
This sequence comes from Modestobacter sp. SYSU DS0511, assembly GCF_054050755.1. Taxonomy (NCBI): domain Bacteria; kingdom Bacillati; phylum Actinomycetota; class Actinomycetes; order Geodermatophilales; family Geodermatophilaceae; genus Modestobacter; species Modestobacter sp. SYSU DS0511. The sequence continues at coordinate 77,274 of NZ_JBJGZY010000018.1, read as the reverse complement.
GTGCTGGTGAACCCGGGCAAGGCCGGCCTGTTCGACGTCGAGGAGCGGATGGCGCTGCTGCGCGAGGCCGCCGTCGACCTGCCGAACGTGGTCGTCGACAGCTTCTCCGGCCTGCTGGTCGACTACTGCACGGCGAACGGCCTGCCGGTGGTGGTCAAGGGGCTGCGCGCGGTCGGCGACTTCGAGTACGAGCTGCAGATGGCGCAGATGAACCGCGAACTGGCCGGCGTCGAGACGCTGTTCGTGCCCACCGCACCGCAGGTCGGGCACCTCTCCTCCAGCCTGGTGAAGCAGATCGCCCGGTTCGGCGGGGACGTCTCGTCGCTGGTCCCCAAGGCGGTCAACGACCGGCTGGTGGCCCGGGCCCGGGAGGCATCCGCATGACCGAGGTCGTGTACCGGCTGTACGAGACCGTGGACGAGCTGACCACCGTCATCGAGAACGCCCGCAGCCTCCCGATGTCGGGGTCCTGCATGGTCCCGCGCGACCACCTGCTGGACCTGCTCGACGAGCTGCGCGAGACGCTGCCGGAGGAGGTGCACGCCGCCGGCGCGATCGTCGAGCAGCGCACCGAGATCCTCCAGCAGGCCCAGGCCGAGGCCGAGCGGCTGACCGGGCGCACCCGCAACGAGAGCGACCAGGTCGTCTCCGCCGCCCGGCGGCAGCGGGAGGAGATCGTCGGCACCGCCCGGCGGCAGCGCGACGAGCTGCTCACCCAGGCCCGCGAGCAGGCCGACGACCTGCTGGCCCGCGCCGAGGCCGAGGCGGAGGCGATCGTCGCCGAGGCCGAGCGGCTGCGCGACCAGCTGGTCGCCGAGGGGCGGGCGCAGGCCGAGCAGCTGGTCGCCGAGGGCGTCGCCGAGAACGAGCGGCTGCTCACCGAGACCGAGGTGTACCGCACCGCCGTCGCCCGCGCCGACGAGCTCGGCGCCCAGACGGCGGCGGAGGTGGCCCGGATGCGGGCGGAGGTCGACGAGTACGTCGACACCCGGCTGGCCGACTTCGGGAACACCCTCGCCCACATGGCGCGTTCGGTGGAGCAGGCACGCAGCAACCTCAGGACCCCCTGACCCCTGCCGCGGCCCTGCCCGTTCCGCATGGCGCCCCGGTGGGTGCCCGCCGGGGATCGGGTAGGCTGGACGCTTGTCCGGCTCCGTGCCGTCCCGCGTCGTCCGCGCGGGGCCGTGCCGGCACCCCACACCGACGACGACGAGTACTGACATGCCTGCTGCCTCCGCCCGCCCCTCCGACGCCGCGTCCACCGACGCCCGGCGTCCCGCCGGCGACCCCGCCGCGACCGCTGCGGAGCGGGCCGCCGCCAAGGCCTGGAAGATCGAGCTGCGCGAGCTCGGCCGCCGGGCCGGCTCGATGCGCGAGTGGGAGAAGACGCTGCCCGCCCCGGAGGGCTGGGGCGTCGAGATGATCGGCGTGCCCGAGGGCGCGCCGGTCGACCTGCGACTGCGCCTGGAGTCGGTCATGGAGGGCGTGCTCGTCTCCGGCGAGGTCGACGTCCCGGTCACCGGCCAGTGCGCCCGCTGCCTGGAGCCCCTCGAGGACACCCTCACCCTGGACGTGCAGGAGCTGTACGCCTACGAGGGCAGCACCACCGAGGCGACCAGCGGTGAGGACGAGGTCCGCCGGATCGAGGGCGAGACCATCGACCTCGCGCCGCTGGTCCGCGACACCGTCGTGCTCACCCTGCCGCTGTCGCCGACCTGCACGCCCGACTGCGCCGGCCTGTGCGTCGACTGCGGTGAGCGGCTCGACGACCTGCCCGCCGACCACTCGCACGAGGTGCTCGACCCCCGGTTCGCCGGGCTGGCCGACCGCTTCGCGCACCTGACCGACACCGCGGAGGGGTCCCAGTCCGGGTCCGCCCGCACCGACCCAGAGGAGAACTGACGTGGCCGTCCCGAAGCGGAAGATGTCGCGCGCGAACACCCGGTCCCGCCGTTCGCAGTGGAAGACGACCGCCCCCACCCTGGCCGCCTGCCAGAACCCGGCCTGCCGCGAGCTCAAGCCGCCGCACCAGGCCTGCCCCACCTGCGGTCAGTACGACGGCCGTCAGACCCTCGCGGTCTGACCAGCTCCGCACCCGCTCCCCGCGTGGCGAGTTCGACCACGACACCGGCGTCCACCGCCGACGGCTCCGTGCAGCCACCGGCGGTGGACGCCGGTGGTCGCTCACCCGCCGGTGACGCGCACGCCGCGCAGGCCGCCCGCTGGCTGGCCGACGCCCTCGGCGTCTCGCTCCCCGGCGACCTGCTCATCCTCGCGCTGACCCACCGGTCCTACGCGTACGAGCACGGCGGCCTGCCCACCAACGAGCGCCTGGAGTTCCTCGGCGACTCGGTGCTCGGCCTGGTCGTCACCGACGAGCTGTACCGCAGCCACCCCGACCTGCCCGAGGGGCAGCTGGCCAAGCTGCGGGCCTCCGTGGTCAACATGACCTCGCTGGCCAAGGTCGCCCGCTCCCTCGGCGACGGCGGCATCGGTCCGCACCTGCTGCTGGGCCGCGGTGAGCAGACCACCGGCGGCCGGGAGAAGGACTCGATCCTCGCCGACGCCCTCGAGGCGCTGATCGGCGCGATCCACCTGGGCCGTGGCCTGGACGTCGCCAGCGCCCTGGTGCACCGGCTCTTCGACCCGCTGCTGGCCGAGTCGGCCACCCGGGGCGCCGGTCTGGACTGGAAGACCAGCCTCCAGGAGCTGGGCGCGGCGCAGGGGCTGGGCGCGCCGGTCTACCAGGTGGAGGACGAGGGCCCCGACCACGCCAAGACCTTCACCGCGTCGGTGCTGCTGGCCGGCACCGCCCGCGGCCGCGGCTCCGGCCGGACCAAGAAGGCCGCCGAGCAGGAGGCCGCCGAGGCGGCCTGGCGGGCGCTGTCGGCCGAGGCGGAGGCCGGGTCGGAGAAGGCCGCGGGGGCCTGAGTGCCCGAGCTCCCCGAGGTCGAGGTCGTCCGGCGTGGGCTCGAGCGCTGGGTCGCCGGGCGCACCGTGGCCGCCGTCGAGGTCCGCCACCCCCGCGCGGTCCGGCGGCACCTGGAGGGCGTCGACCACTTCGTCGCGACGCTGACCGGCGCCACGTTCACCGCCGCCCACCGCCGCGGCAAGTACCTGTGGCTGCCGCTGGCCGGCGCCGACGGCACGCCCGCCGACCGGGCGCTCGTCGCGCACCTGGGCATGAGCGGCCAGTTGCTGGTGGAGAAGCGCAGCGAGCCCGACGAGGTGCACCTGCGCGCGCGCTTCCGGTTCACCGACGGCGGCCGTGAGCTGCGCTTCGTCGACCAGCGCACCTTCGGCGGGCTGGCCGTCGAGGAGACCACCGGCGAGGAGCTGCCGCCCCGCCTGGCGCACATCGCCATCGACCCGCTGGACCCCGGCTTCGACGAGGCGGCCTTCACCGCCGCCCTCCGTCGGCGCCGCACCGAGATCAAGCGGGCACTGCTGGACCAGACGCTGATCGGCGGGGTGGGCAACATCTACGCCGACGAGTCGCTGTGGCGTGCCGGGCTGCACGGCGCCCGGCCCACCGACAAGCTCACCCGCCCGCAGGTCACCGCACTGCTGGAGGGCGTCCGGGACGTGCTCGGGGAGTCGCTGGCCCAGGGCGGGACGTCGTTCGACTCGCTCTACGTCGACGTCAACGGGCAGAGCGGCTACTTCTCCCGCCACCTGGCCGTCTACGGGCAGGAGGACCGGCCCTGCCCGCGGTGCGGCACCGCCGTCGTCCGGGAGCAGTTCATGAACCGGTCCAGCTACAGCTGCCCGCAGTGCCAGCCCCGACCCCGGCGGCGCGCATGAGCGCGCGGCGGGTGGTGGCGCTCGTCGACGGCCTGGTCCAGGGGGTCGGCTACCGGTTCTTCGTGCACCGCGCGGCCACCGCGCGCGGCCTGGCCGGGTCGGCGACGAACCTGCCCGACGGGCGCGTCGAGGTGGTCCTCGAGGGGCCGGCCGACGACGTCGCCGCGGTGCTCGCCGCTCTCGACGGGCCCGACGCCCCCGGCAGGGTCCGCGGGGTCCAGGCCCGGGACGACGTGGTGCAGGGGGTGCACGGCTTCACCACGGGGTGACCAAGACGACATCCACCCGACACGGGGACGCGGTAGCCGAGGCGTTGACCGAGGTCGAGGCGGGTGTCACCCTGAAGCGACCAACCCGTGCAGACCGCCTCCGGCGGTGCACGGGAACCACCTCCTGTCTGCGAGAGGCCGCTCAGTCATGGCCAAGGCCCTGTTCGGTTCCGTCGTCGCTCCGCACGAGCTCCGGATGGCCCAGGAGAACGCCGCGCTGCGCGCGCGGGTACGCCGCCTGGAGGAGGAGCTCGCCGTCCTCCGCGAGGAGCGTGACCACGTCATCGCCCGCGAGCTGCTCACCCTGGCCGACGAGTCGGCCACCCCCGCGCTGGCCTGAACGACCGCCTCCGCACCACCCGCCCCGGCCGCCCCGCGCGAGCCCTGGGTGCCCGACCGGTGGGCTAGATTCGGCCCCGTCCGGAGGCTCGCCGCGAGCCTGCGAGTGGTGAGGGGGACGGGGTCCTGTTTCTGTCCAGCCTGACGCTCAAGGGCTTCAAGTCCTTCGCGTCGCCGACGACGCTCCGCCTGGAGCCGGGCATCACCGCCGTCGTCGGCCCGAACGGCTCGGGCAAGTCCAACGTCGTCGACGCCATCGCCTGGGTGCTCGGCGAGCAGGGCGCCAAGAGCCTGCGCGGCGGCAAGATGGAGGACGTCATCTTCGCCGGCACGGCCGGCCGCCCGGCGCTGGGCCGCGCCGAGGTCACCCTCACCATCGACAACGCCGACGGCGCCCTCCCGATCGACTACACCGAGGTGTCGATCACCCGCCGCATGTACCGCTCCGGGGAGAGCGAGTACGAGATCAACGGCGACAAGGTCCGCCTGCTCGACGTCCAGGAGCTGCTCAGCGACTCCGGGATCGGCCGGGAGATGCACGTCATCGTCGGTCAGGGGCAGCTCGACGCCGTCCTGTCCGGCCGGCCGGAGGACCGCCGCGCGTTCATCGAGGAGGCCGCCGGTGTCCTCAAGCACCGCAAGCGCAAGGAGAAGGCGCTCCGCAAGCTCGACGCGATGCAGGCCAACCTCGACCGGCTGACCGACCTGACCGCCGAGCTGCGCCGCCAGCTCAAGCCGTTGGGTCGGCAGGCCGAGGTGGCCCGTCGTGCCGCGGGCGTGCAGGCCGACCTGCGCGACGCCCGGCTGCGGCTGCTCGCCGACGACCTGGTCGGCCTGCGCGACGCGCTGGAGAAGGACGTCGCCGACGAGACCGCCGCGCGCGCCCGGCGGGCCGTCGTCGAGCAGTCGCTCGCCGAGGCCTCTCGCGCCGAGTCGGCCCTGGAGCGGCAGCTGGCCGCGGACGCGCCGCAGCTCGCCGCCGCCCAGGAGGCCTGGTACCGGCTCTCCACCCTCGGCGAGCGGTTCCGCAGCGTCGCCCAGCTGGCGGCCGAGCGGCACCGGCACCTCTCCGCCGCGCCCCCGGCGGGCCCGGCCGGCCGCGACCCCGAGCAGCTGGACGCCGAGGCCGACCGGGTCGAGACCACCGAGCGCGAGCTCGCCGCCTCCCTGGACGCCGAGCGGGCCCGGCTCGCCACGGCGGTCGCCGTGCGCACCGACGTCGAGTCCGCGCTCACCGACGCCGAGCGGGCGCTGGTCGCCGCCGCCCGGGCGCTGGCCGACCGGCGCGAGCAGCTGGCCCGGCTCTCCGGCCAGGTGGCCGCCGGACGGTCCCGCGCCGCCGCCGGGGAGGCGGAGACCGAGCGGCTGGCCGCCGCCGCGGCCGAGGCGACCGAGCGGGCCGAGGCCGCCGCCGAGCGGCTGGCCCGGCGGCGCGACGAGCTCACCGAGGACGCCGGCGACGACACCGACCTCGCCGCGGCGCACGCGGCCGCGGTCACCGCGCACGCCGACGCGGTGCGCACGGTCACCGAGCTCACCGCCGCCGAGCGCGCCGCCGAGCGCGACCGGGCCGGCGCCCAGGCCCGCCGGGACGCCCTGGCCCTCGGCCTGGCCCCGGCCGACGGCGCGGCCGCGGTGCTCTCCGCGGGGCTGCCCGGCGTGCTCGGGCCGGTCGCCGACCGGCTCACCGTCACCCCCGGCGCCGAGGTCGCGCTCGCCGCCGCGCTCGGCGGCCTGGCCGACGCCGTCGTCGTCGCCGGGGTGGCCGAGGCCGCCGACGTGCTCACCCACCTGGCCGAGAGCGCCGGCGGCCGGGCCGGGCTGCTGGTCACCGGCGGCCTCCCACCCGTCGCCCGCGACGGCTGGCCGGAACTGCCCGCCGGCGCCCGCTGGGCACTCGACCTGGTGCAGGCGCCGCCGGAGCTCGGGCCCGCCCTGGCCCGGGCGCTGGAGCGGGTCGCCGTCGTCGCCGATCTCCCCGCCGCCGTGGCGCTGGTGCGCACCCACCCACGGGTCCGGGCCGTCACCGGGGCCGGTGACCTGCTCGGTGCCGACTGGGCCACCGGTGGCCAGGTCAACGCCCCCTCCGGGCTGGAGGTGCGCGCCCGGGTCGAGGAGGCCGCCGCCGCGCTCGAGGCGGCGACCGCCGCCGCCGCGGAGCTCGCCGAGCAGCTCGCCGCGGCCCGGCAGGTCGCCACCGAGCGCTCCGCCGAGGTCGACGCCGCCCTCACCGCACGCCAGGCCGGTGACCGGGCGCGTTCGGTCGCGGCGGCGGAGCTCGCCGAACTCGGCGCCGCCGCGCGCTCCGCGGTCGCGGAGGCCGAGCGGCTCGACGCCGCCCGGGTGCGCGCCGAACAGGCCCACGAGCAGGCGGTCGCCGCGGTGACCGAGCTGGCGGAGCGGCTGGCCGCCGCCGAGGCCGCGCCGGTCGAGGAGGAGCCCTCGACCGAGGAGCGCGACCGGCTGCGCGCCGAGGCCACCGCGGCCCGGCAGGCCGAGACCGAGGCGAGGCTGGCGGTGCGCACCGCCGAGGAGCGGGCCCGCTCGCTGTCCGGCCGGGCCGAGTCACTGCGCCGGCAGGCCCGGCAGGAGCGCGCCGCCCGGGAGCGTGCCGCCGCCGCCCGCGCGGCCCGCGAACGCGGTGCCCGCGTCGCCGCCGGGGTGCGCACCGGAGCCGAGGAGGCGCTGACCGCGCTGACCACCTCGCTGGCCCGGGCCGCCACCGAGCGCGACGCGCTCGCCGAGGCCCGCACCGGCCGGGAGGCGGAGCTGCTGGCCGTCCGCGCCCGGGTGCGCGAGCACACCGCCGAGCTGGACCGGCTCACCGACGAGGTGCACCGCGACGAGGTGGCCCGCGCCGAGCAGCGCCTGCGGATCGAGGCGCTGGAGGCCCGGGCGGCCGAGGAGTACGGCGTCGACCTCGCCACCCTGGTCGCCGAGTACGGCCCCGACGCCGCCGTCCCGCCGAGCCAGGCCGAGGTGGCCGCGGCCGAGGCGGCCGGTGAGCCCGAGCCCGATCCGGTGCCCTACGACCGCTCCGCGCAGGAACGCCGGGCCGCCCGGGCCGAGCGCGACCTCGCGGCGCTGGGCAAGGTCAACCCGCTGGCGCTGGAGGAGTTCGCGGCCCTGGAGGAGCGGCACACCTTCCTCGCCACCCAGCTGGAGGACCTCAAGACCACCCGCCGGGACCTGCTCACCGTCGTCCGCGAGGTCGACGCGCGCATCCACGAGGTGTTCGCCCAGGCGTTCGCCGACACCCAGCGGGAGTTCGAGCAGGTCTTCGGCACGCTGTTCCCCGGCGGGGAGGGGCGGATCTTCCTCACCGACCCCGACGACCTGCTCACCACCGGCGTCGAGGTGGAGGCCCGCCCACCGGGCAAGAAGGTGAAGCGGCTGTCGCTGCTGTCCGGTGGGGAGCGGTCGCTGACCGCGGTCGCCCTGCTGGTGGCGATCTTCCGGGCCCGGCCCTCGCCGTTCTACGTGCTCGACGAGGTCGAGGCCGCGCTGGACGACGTCAACCTGGGCCGGCTGATCACGCTCATCGAGCAGCTGCGCGACACCTCGCAGCTCATCGTGATCACCCACCAGAAGCGGACGATGGAGATCGCCGACGCCCTCTACGGGGTCAGCATGCGGGGCGACGGCATCACCGGCGTGATCAGCCAGCGCCTGCGTGAACCCCAGCCGGCCTAGTCGTACTCGCTGGTGACCACCCGCAGGTCGACCAGCAGCGGGTGGTGGTCGGAGGTGCCGGCGCCGTCGAGCACCCGGGCGTCGGTCACGGTGACGCCGCTGGTCACCCACACCTGGTCGATCCGCACCCGTGGCCGGCGGGCCGGGTGGGTGAGCCCGGCGTCGCGGTGCAGCGAGAGCCGGCCGGCCTGGTCGCTGCGCTCGGCCGCCTGCTGCCAGGCATCGGCGAGCCGGGCCCGCAGCGGCTCCAGCTCCGGGGCGCCGGCGTCGGCGTTGAGGTCACCGACCAGCACGCCTGGCTCCGCAGCCGCCGCGTGCAGCTCCGCCACCGCGGCGGCCTGGGCGGCGCGGTCGGCCGCCGAGCCGCTGGACAGGTGCGTGGTGGTCACCCACAGCGCGCCGCCGGGCAGCCCGACCCGGGCGCGCAGCGCGCTGCGCGGCTCACCGCCCCCGGGCAGCGGGTGGACGTCGCGGGACAGCAGCGGCAGCCGGGAAAGCAGCGCGTTGCCGTACTGCCGCCGGTCACCGTCGGCGTTGCCGTCCCCACCGCCCGGCTCGTCGATCGCCGGCCCCCATGCCAGCTCCATGTCCAACGCCCGGGAGAGCAGCTCGGCCTGGTCGACGCCCTCGCTGCGCGGCCCGAAGTGCCGATCCACCTCCTGCAGGCAGATCAGGTCGGCGTCGGCGTCGGCCAGCAGCCGGGCGAGCCGCGGCAGGTCGTGCCGGCCGTCGTCCCCGACGCCGTGGTGCACGTTGAAGGTGACCAGCCGGACCGGGATCGGTGGCCCCTCCGGGCCGGGCACGTGTGCGGTCATGCCCCCAGGGTGGCAGCCGGTGCCGGGGCCGGCGACGTCGCGGAGAGCCGGGTGTCCAGCACCTGGGTGAAGTGCTCCGTGCCGTCGTCGTCGCGGGAGGTGGCCCACAGCAGGAACCGGGCTTCCCGGCCGTCGAGCACCAGCTCCCCGAGCTCGTTGCCGAAGAACGGCCCGGCCTGCTTGCGCCACTGCAGCGAGCTGGGCCGGACCCGGGCCAGCCGGGTCAGCGCCCCGGTCAGGGCGCGGGCCCAGCGGCTCCAGCCGAGCCTGAAACCGATCTCGATGGCGTGCGGGGCGGCGTTGTGCAGCGGGGAGACGGTCAGCTGGTGGATCCGGCTCTCCGTCCCGCCCGGGCTCACCAGCTCGGCGGCGTAGGCGTGGTGGACGTCGCCGGAGAGCACCAGCGCGGTCGCCGGCGGCCGGCCCCGCTCACCACGTGCGACCTCGAGCAGCGTGCGGCCCAGCCGCTCGAAGGACTGCTCGAACGCCGCCCAGTGCTCCAGGTCCGCCGCCTGGCGCAGCTTCTCCATCAGGCGGCCCAGCGGACGGCCGGCGTGCCGCACCGAGAGCGTCTCGTTCCACCGCTCGATGTCGTGCACCGCGTGCGGCAGCAGCCAGGGCAGCGAGGTGCCGATGAGCAGGTGGTCGACCCCGTCGGCGACCGCCTGGGACACCGCCGCGTCGACCCACGCGTACTCCTCGTCGTCGACGATCTTCCGGTCGGTCTCCTCCAGCGCGCGCCCGGCGCGGGTGTCGACCATGACCAGCCGGGCCGGGCCCCAGTGCCGAACGTAGCTCCACCGGACGCTCAGCGGCTCCTCGTCGGCGGCGCGGGCCATCTCGTCGAGCATCGGCCCGGCGTCCTCGTCCGGGGACGCGAGGATCGCCTGCCAGGTCTCGTTCTCGGCGAGCTCCTGCGGGGAGAGGTTGCCCAGGTGCTGGTAGACCCAGTAGCTGACCAGCCCGCCGCAGATCCGGCGCTGCCACCAGTCGGTGGGGGTGACCTGGGCGCGCCAGGCGGCGGAGGTGTTCCAGTCGTCGATCATCTCGTGGTCGTCGAAGACCATCGACGACGGGATGGTCGACATCAGCCAGCGGACCTCGGCGTCGCTCCAGGACTCCGCGTAGAGCCGGCTGTACTCCTCGAAGTCCGCCGCCTGGGCACCCGGCGGCTGCGAGAGGTCACGCCGCGCCGCCATCCAGCTGCGCGTCGCCGGGGTGATCTCGTCGGCGTACACCTGGTCCCCGAGCAGCACGAGCGCGTCGGGCCACTCGTCCTCGGGCACGGCCAACAGCCGGCGGGCGTAGGCGTCCAGCGCGTCCGGCGGGATGTTCTCCCGGACGTCGACCGACGCCGGGGTGGCGTACCGGCAGGAGCCGAAGGCCAGGCGGAACGGGCCGGGCCGGCCGGCGGTGCGGATCCGGCTGGCCGGGAACGGCGACTGCGCCGGCGGCCACACCCGGACGTCGTCCAGGTGCACCTCGTACGGGGTGCTGCTGCCCGGCTCGAGGTCCTCGACGACGATCAGGGCGTAGTGGTGCCCGTTCACGCCGAAGGTGCGCGCCGTGCGGCCGAGCACGGACACCTCGCAGGCCCGGTCGGTCTCCACCCACACGGTCGCCGAGACCCGGTCGACGTGTCGCAGCAGCGGCCCGAGCAACAGGAGCGGGTGGGAGCCGGGGATCTCGGACATGGGCGAGAGCCTGCCCCATCGGGCTGTGCGTCGGGGCGGACGCGGCTGGGAGACTGCCTCCATGGAGTTCGTGGAGTACGTGCTGATCGCGGTCGCGATCCTCGTCGTCGGCCTGGTGTCCGCCGTCGGTCTGCTGGTCGGTCGGGGACGGCGCACCACCCGGCTGGACGACGACGCCGCGGCCGGCACCACGCTGACCCGGCCCCGCCCGCCCCAGCCCACCGCCCCGCCCGCCCCCGCACCGGAGCGCACCGGGTCGACCGCCGTCGACCCGGCCGACCTGCCGGTGGCCGAGCCGGTCGAGCTGCCCCCGGCGGAGCCGGAGCCGGGCCTGGTCTTCGAGACGCCGCCTCCCTCGGCCGGCCGGCTGATCCGGCTGCGGTCCCGGTTGGCCCGGTCGCAGTCCTCGCTGGGCCGCGGCCTGCTCACCGTGCTCGGCCGGGAGAAGCTGACCGAGGACGACTGGGAGGAGATCGAGGAGACCCTGCTGGCCGCGGACGTCGGCGTCGCCGCGACCACCCAGATCGTCTCCCGGCTGCGCACCCAGAGCCTGGTGCTGGCCACCGCCTCCGGCGAGGACCTGCGGCAGCTGCTGGTCCGCGAGCTGACCGCCGTCCTCGGCCCCGACCTGGACCGCACGCTGCACACCGACCGGCACGACGGCCGCCCCGCCGTCGTCCTCGTCGTCGGGGTGAACGGCGCGGGGAAGACGACGACGGTCGGCAAGATCGCCCGGGTGCTGGTGGGTGACGGCAAGAGCGTGCTGCTCGGCGCGGCCGACACCTTCCGCGCCGCCGCCGCCGACCAGCTGGAGACCTGGGGCGAGCGGGTGGGCGTGCTCACCGTGCGCGGCCGGGAGGGCGGCGACCCGGCCGCGGTGGCGTTCGAGGCGGTGCGTTCGGGCATCGAGGGGGAGGTCGACGCCGTGCTGGTCGACACCGCCGGCCGGCTGCACACCAAGTCCGGGCTGATGGACGAGCTGGGCAAGGTGAAGCGCGTGGTGGAGAAGCACGGCCCGGTCGACGAGGTGCTGCTCGTGCTGGACGCGACCACCGGGCAGAACGGCGTCGTGCAGGCGCGCGTGTTCACCGAGGCGGTGGACGTCACCGGGGTGGTGCTGACCAAGCTCGACGGCACCGCGAAGGGCGGCATCGTCGTCTCGGTGCAGCGGGAACTGGGCATCCCGGTGAAGCTGATCGGGCTGGGGGAGGGGCCGGACGACCTGGCGCCGTTCGAGCCGGAGGCCTTCGCCGAGGCGATCGTCGGCTGACGCCGCCGGGAGCATCGACCGAGCTCTGCGAGGGAGGAGCGGACCGGGGGCGGAGGCCGGCCGGTGTGCTCGTCGGCTGACGCACACCAGGGGTCCGGTGGTCGGCCTACGGGGCGATGCGCAGCGCGAGCAGGGCGACGTCGTCGGCGAAGTCCGGCGCCATCCGCGCCAGGAGGGCGTCGCACAGCTCGTCCACGGGGGTGCCGGCCAGCTCGCCGGCGGCCGTGAGCAGCCGGTCCAGGCCCTCGTCGAGGGTCGCGTCCCGGCGCTCGACGAGGCCGTCGGTGTAGAGGACGACGGTGTCCCCGGGCCGCAGGTCCACCGCGTGGTCGGTCCGCGGCGTGTCCGGGTCGACGCCGATCAGCAGGTTCCGGGGGCGCTCGAGCAGCTGCGCCGTCCCGTCGGCCCTGGTCAGCAGCGGCGGCAGGTGCCCGGCGTTCGCCCAGCGCAGCGTGCGCACACCGGAGACCGCCTGCTCCGGGGTCTGCTCGACCCGGGCGAGCACCGTGGTCACCAGGGTGGTCACCCCCAGGTCGGCGACGGCCCGGTCCAGCGCGGTCAGCACCGGTGCGGGCGGGGCGTCCAGGGCGTGCGCGATCCCGCGGAGCAGGTTGCGCAGCTGGCCCATCGCGGCCGCGGCATCCCGGTCGTGCCCGGTGACGTCGCCGATCACCAGCGTGGTCGCGCCGTCGGCGGAAGGGAACGCGTCGTACCAGTCGCCGCCGACCTGCGCCTCGCGGGCGGCCGGCCGGTAGCGCACCCCGATCCGGAGGTGGTCCGGCTGGGGCGGCGCGGTGAGCAGGGAGCGCTGCAGCGCCTCCGACAGGCTGCGGGTGACGCTGGCCCGGCGGCGCTCCTCCTCCAACCGGGCGACCCGCTCGACCGCCTGCGCGCACTGCGCCGCATAGGCCTCCAGGACCTGGAGGTCCTCGTCGGCGAAGTCGCGCGGCTGGGCCCAGCCGACCGTCCAGGACCCCAGCAACCGGCCGCCGGCACGCAGCGGCAGGGCCGCCCACGACCGGACGCCCAGGCCCTCGGCGACGCGGGTGGCCTCCGCGTCCGACCAGCCGCTGAGCGCGGCGTCGCTGACGATCCGGGGCGCACCGGCCGCGGCCACGGCCATCGGCAGGGGTGAGTCCACGGCCAGGTCGGCGCCGAACAGCCGGCCGTGGCGGGACTCGGTCAACCGCAGCGGTCCGCCGCCGGGGCGGCTGAGGGCCACCGCCGCGGCGTCGACCGCGAGCGCCTCGCGGCCGTGCTGGAACAGCAGCTCCAGCAGCTCCTGCGTCGTCTCCGCCTGCGCCAGCGCCGAGACGGTCGCCGCCAACCCCGACAGCGATCGGGCGGTCCGCCGTTCCTGCTCCCCGACCTCCCGCAACCGGGCGTTCAGCTGCTCGAGCTCCCGGGCACGGCTGAACAGGTCCGACTCGACCTGGGCCACCCGGTGCTGGCGGCGCGCCGCCTCCCGGCGGGCCTCGTCCCGGTCCCGGATGTAGTCGGTGATGTCGTCCGAGCGGTGCAGCAGCAGGACGACCTCCCCGGCCTCGTCCAGGACCGGGACGTTGCGGGGGCTCCAGAAGCGCTCGTGGTACGTGCCGTCGGGCATCCGGATGTCGTACTTCTGGATCGCCATGGTGACCGGCCGGCGGGTGTCCCGCGCCTCGGCCAGCGAGGCGGCGAAGTTGGCGATGCCGTCCGCGGCCGGATCGTCGGGGTTGGCCGGGAACAGGTCGAACACGTGCCGCCCGACGTTCTCCTCCAGCGTCGTCGCCGTCACCTCCCGCCGGGCCCGGTTGGCGTGCACGATGACGAAGTCGGGGGTGAGCAGCAGGAACGGTGCGGGCGCCACCTCGAAGACCTGGGCGTAGTCGGGCACCGGGAGCGCCTCGGGCCTCACCCGGTACGGCGGCCGTCCCTCTGCCACGTCCCTGCTGCCTCCTGCCCGTTCCTGCCCCCGGACCGACGATCGGGGCTACCCGCGCCGGCCGCCGATGCAACGTGGTCTTCCGCGCAGGGCTCAGTCGACCGCGCGAGGGTCGAAACCGAAGGGCAGCTCGAGCCGGTGGTCGGCCAGCAGCGCGGAGTCGGCGAGCAGCTCCCGGGTCGGGCCGTCGGCGACGATCACGCCGCCGTCCAGCACGACCGAGCGCGGGCACAGCTGCAGGGCGTAGGGCAGGTCGTGGGTGACCATCAGCATCGTCACCGGCAGCGACTGGAGCACCTCGGCCAGCTCGCGCCGGCCGGCCGGGTCGAGGTTGCTGCTGGGCTCGTCGAGGACGAGCACCTCCGGCTGCATCGACAGCACGGTGGCGACGGCGACCCGACGCCGCTGGCCGAAGGACAGGTGGTGCGGCGGGCGGTCGGCGGCGTCGGCCATCCGGACGGCGGCCAGCGCGTCGGCCACCCGGCGGGCGACCTCGGGCTCGGGCAGGCCCAGGTTGCGCGGGCCGAAGGCGACGTCCTCGCCGACCGTGGGCATGAACAGCTGGTCGTCGGGGTCCTGGAAGACGATCCCGACCCGGCGGCGCACCTCCTGCAGCGAGCGGTCGGTCACCGGCAGGCCGCCGACCTCCACCCGGCCGCGCCCGCCGCGCAGGATGCCGTTGAGGTGCAGCACCAGCGTGGTCTTGCCGGCGCCGTTGGGGCCCAGCAGCGCCACCCGCTCGCCCGGTGCGATCCGCAGGTCGACGCCGAACAGCGCCTGGTGCCCGTCGGGGTAGGCGAACGCCAGGTCGTCCACGACCAGGGACGGCGGGGGAGTGCTCACCCCAGCAGTGAACCCGCCGTCAGGACGGCGGCCGCGGCCAGGGGCAAGGTGAGCGCCAGCGCCCAGGACCGGGCGCCCACCACGGCGACCGGCCCGCTGGGCATCCGGCCGGTGTACCCGCGGGACAGCATCGCCAGGTGCACGCGCTCGCCGCGCTCGTAGGAGCGGATGAACAGCGACCCGGCGGCCGGGCCCAGCACCTTGAGCGCGCCCAGGTGCCGGGCGTGGAAGCCGCGGGACTCCCGGGCCACCCGCATCCGGCGCAGCTCGCCGCCGACCACGTCGGCGTACCGGATCATGAAGCCCAGGATCTGCACGAGCACCGAGGGCATCCGGAGCCGCTCCAGGCCGCGCAGCAGGGCCCGTGGGTCGGTGGTCGCGGCCAGCAGCGTGGCGGCGAGCACCGACAGCGTGGCCTTGGCCAGGATGCTGCCGCCGGCCGCCAGCCCGTTCTCGGACAGCGAGAGCCCGAGCACGTCGGTGCGGGGGCCGCGGGCGACGAACGGCAGCAGCACGGCGAAGAGGACGAACGGCACCTCGACCACCAGGCCGCGCAACAGCCGCCCGGGGCGCACCCGGGCGGCGGCCGCCACGGCCAGCAGCAGCGTCAGGAAGCCGGCGTAGGCCAGCGGTGCCCACCCGACGTGCACCGGCGTCAGCACCACGACCAACGCGAAGGCCAGGACGGCGACGAGCTTGGCGTGCGGCTCGAGGCGGTGCACCGGGCTGTCGCCGGGGACGAAGGTCGCCCCCAGGCCGCCGTGCGCGTGTCCGGCGCCCACCTCAGTCGCGGGCGGCGGGAACGGCGTCGTCGGCGGGGGCCGGCTCGTCCCGGCTCTGGTCCCCGCGGCGCAGCACCAGCGTGAGCCCGCCGGCCAGCACCAGGACCAGCAGCACCCCGACGACGCCGGCCAGTCCACCGGAGAGCCGGGCGTCGTCGATCCCCGCGGTGCCGTAGTCGGCCAGCGGGGAGCCGGCGACGGCGCTGTCCTGCGCGGTGTGGCCGAAGCCCTGCTCCTCGGCGGTGGCCTCCAGGCCGTCGGGGGCGGAGCTGGCGTAGTAGCTGCCGACGCCGGCGATCAGCAGCGCGACGACGAGGCCGGCCAGCAGGAAGACGCGGGTGCGGCGCTGCGGTGCGGTCACCGGGCGTCCGTCGGGGTGAGCACCGGCCGCTCGTCGGCGCCGGCGGGTGGCAGCGTCGCGGTGGTGTTCGGTGCGGTGGTGTTCGGGGTGCGCGGCCGGCCGGCCGTCTCCGGGCGCGGGGCCAGCGTGCCGGCCGACCGGGTGAGGTGCCGGGCGCCGCGCACGAGGTCCGGGCGGACGGCGAGGACCGCACCGAGCACGGCCACGGTGATGGCCGCCTCGCCCAGCCCGATCAGCAGGTGCACGCCGCCCATGGCGCCGGCGACCGCCACCAGTGAGACGTCGGCGACCCCGCCGAGCCCGAAGAGGCCGGCGAAGACCAGCGCCGCCACCGGCACCGAGAGGAACGCGCCCACCCCGGCCGCGGCGAGCAGCCCGGTCCGGCCGGCCGGCAGCACCCGGCGGAGCCCGGCGAAGACCCCGTAGCCGACCGCCACGGCGACCAGCGCCATGAGCGTGACGTTCGTGCCCAGCGCGGTCAGCCCGCCGTCGGCGAAGACCAGGGCCTGCACCAGCAGGACGACGGTCATGCACAGCGCCGCCGTCCAGGGGCCGACCAGGACGGCGGTGAGCGCACCGCCGATCAGGTGGCCGCTGGTGCCGTAGGCGACCGGGAAGTTCATCATCTGGACCGCGAACACGAAGGCGGCGGTGAGGCCGGCCATCGGCGCGGTCCGCTCGTCGAGCTCGCGGCGGGAGCCACGCAGGGCCAGCGCGACCCCGGCGGCGGCCACGGCCGCGGTGCCGGCGGTGGTGGCCGCGTCGAGGTAGCCATCGGGGACGTGCACGCGGACCTCCGGACGTCGGGTGGTGCGCCGGCCGGGCGGCCCGGGCGCTGCCGGCCGCAGCGCTGCGACGGACCGACTTTATTGCACACCTCTCGCAGTTGCACGCTTCTTGCAACAAGGTGACCGGGAAGCGGCGGGCAGGTGACGTACTGCACCTCGGGCCCGGCCGGCAGGCCTCGTCGAGGCCTCTGCAACACGGCTGGAACAGAACCGGCCGACACGCGCAGCGGAGTTCACGACCGCGAAACACGTCCGCGCCGCCGCCGGAAACACGGGGTCGGCACCGTTCACCCCCGTCGCCCTCCGATGGAGGCGCCGGCTCAACCCGCCGCCCGCACGGGCGGTGGTCGACCCCGAGGCCCCCGGGCCCCCGCTTGCGGCCGATGGCCGACGACACCCTCAGGAGGTTGCCGTGCTCGACACCGGCAATACCGCCTGGATCCTCACCAGCGCTGCCCTCGTGCTGCTGATGACCCCAGGCCTGGCACTGTTCTACGGCGGCATGGTCCGCGCGAAGAGCGTCCTCAACATGATGATGATGAGCTTCGGCGCGCTGGCGCTGATCAGCGTCCTGTGGGTGCTCTACGGCTACTCGATCGCCTTCGGCGACGACATCGGGCTCGGGCTCCTCGGCAGCCCCTTCGAGTACTTCGGGCTCAACGGCCTGATGGAGGACACCGACGCGGCGCTCCCGACCATGGCGTTCGTCGGCTTCCAGGCCGTCTTCGCGATCATCACCGTCGCCCTCATCTCCGGCGCCATCGCCGACCGGGCCAAGTTCGGCTCCTGGATGGTCTTCGCCGGCATCTGGGCCACCGTCGTCTACTTCCCGGTCGCGCACTGGGTCTTCGCCTTCGACGACGACGACGTGGTGGGCGGGTGGATCGCCAACGACCTCGCTGCGATCGACTTCGCCGGCGGCACCGCGGTGCACATCAACGCCGGCGCGGCCGGCCTCGCGCTGGCGCTCGTCCTGGGCAAGCGCCGGGGCTTCGGCCGTGAGGCGATGCGCCCGCACAACCTGCCGCTGGTGATGATCGGCGCCGGGCTG
Source organism: Modestobacter sp. SYSU DS0511 (assembly GCF_054050755.1). Classification (NCBI taxonomy): domain Bacteria; kingdom Bacillati; phylum Actinomycetota; class Actinomycetes; order Geodermatophilales; family Geodermatophilaceae; genus Modestobacter; species Modestobacter sp. SYSU DS0511. The sequence continues at coordinate 59,641 of NZ_JBJGZY010000018.1, read as the reverse complement.
CTGTGGTTCGGCTGGTTCGGCTTCAACGCCGGCTCCGCCCTCGCCGCGGACAACACCGCCGCCGTCGCCTGGGTGAACACGCTGGTCGCCACCGGTGCCGCCACGCTGGCCTGGCTGCTGGTGGAGAAGATCCGCGACGGGCACTCCACCTCGCTGGGTGGCGCCTCCGGCGTCGTCGCCGGTCTGGTCGCCATCACCCCGGCCTGCTCGGCGGTCTCGCCGATCGGCGCGATCATCGTGGGCGCCGTCTCCGGTGCGCTCTGCGCCCTCGCGGTGGGCCTGAAGTTCAAGCTCGGCTACGACGACTCGCTCGACGTCGTCGGCGTCCACCTGGTCGGTGGCCTGGTCGGCACCATCCTGGTCGGCTTCGTGGGCACGGCCGCCGCGCCGGCCGGGATCGACGGCCTCTTCTACGGCGGCGGCGTCGACCAGCTGTGGCGTCAGGTCGTGGGCGCCCTGGCGGTGCTCGCGTACTCGTTCGTCCTGACCCTGGTCATCGGCTTCCTCATCCAGAAGACGATCGGCTTCCGGCTCACCGAGGACGACGAGGTCACCGGCATCGACACGGTGGTGCACGCTGAGTCCGGGTATGACTTCGCCTCCCTGGGTGGCGGTGGCAGCACCGCGCCCCTGGGTGGCCAGGCACGCGCCGAGGCGCGCAACACGGAAGGGAGCCGGGCGTGAAGCTCGTCACCGCCATCGTCAAGCCGTTCAAGCTCGACGACGTCAAGAACGCCCTCGAGCTGATCGGCATCGCCGGTCTCACCGTCAGCGAGGTGCAGGGCTTCGGTCGCCAGCGCGGCCACACCGAGGTCTACCGCGGGGCGGAGTACCAGGTCGACTTCGTGCCGAAGGTGCGGATCGAGGTCGTGGTCGGCGAGGTGGAGGCCGCTCGGGTGGTCGACGCGATCGTCGAGGCCGCCTCCACCGGGCAGATCGGCGACGGCAAGGTGTGGGTCACCACGATCGACGAGATCGTCCGGGTCCGCACCGGAGAGCGCGGAGCCGACGCGCTCTGAGAAAGGACCCCGTCCTTCTCATCCCTCGCACGCTCGGGTGAGCCTCGGGACGGGGCCGAGCTGACCTCGGCCGGGGCGGTGGGGAGACCCGCCGCCCCGGCCGACGCCTTTCACCGGACCCGACACCCTGCGCGCCCCGCCCACCGCCCCGACGACCGCGAGAGGTGCTGCGTGCTCGACCTCGACGCCCTGCCCCGCCTGCCCCGCGCCGAGCGGGTCCAGGCGGTGGACACCTGGCTGGCCGGCCTCCTCGCCGAAGCGCTCGTCGGCACCCCGCGCCCGCCCGGCCGTCGCGGGGCCCCGCCGGCGACACCGGCCGGGCAGGGGGTCGCACTGGTCGCGGTCGGCAGCCTGGGCCGGCGTGAACTGCCCCCGCACGGTGACCTGGACCTGGTGCTCGTGCACGACGGCCGGCCGGAGATCGCGGCGCTGGCCGACGCGCTCTGGTACCCGATCTGGGACGCCGGGCTGCGCCTGGACCACTCCGTGCGCACCGTGGCGGAGGCGGTCGCGGTCGCCGGTGACGACGTCAAGGCGGGGTTCGGCCTGCTCGACGTCCGCCACGTGGCCGGCGACCCGGAGGTCAGCACCGCGCTGCGCACCGCCACCCTGGCCTCCTGGCGGCAGCACGCCGGGCGGCTGCTGCCCGAGCTGCGCGACCTGCGGCGCACCCGCGGCCGCCAGGTCGGCGAGCTGGGCTTCCTGCTCGAGCCCGACCTGAAGGAGGCCTACGGCGGCCTGCGGGAGGGGCAGGTGCTCCGCGCCCTGGCCGCCGCCCAGCTGGCCGACCAGCCGCCGGCCGACGCGGGGCAGGCGTACGCGCTGCTGCTCGACGCCCGGGACGCCCTGCGGGCGCACACCGGCCGGGTCACCGACGTGCTGGTCCGGCAGGAGCAGCGGCCGGTCGCCGAGGCGCTCGGGCTGGCCGACGACGACGCGCTGCTGCGCCAGGTCAGCCTGGCCGGTCGCCGGCTGGCCTTCGTCGCCGACGAGACCTGGCGCCGGGTGGACGCCTCGCTGGTCCGCCGCCCCCGCGCCCGGTACCGACGGGTGCGCCGGGAACCACTGGCCGAGGGGCTGGTCCGCCAGGGGAACGAGGTCGTCCTGGCCCGCGACGCCCGGCCGGCGGCCGACCCCGGGCTGGTGCTGCGCGGCGCCGCCGCTGCCGCGCGGGCGGACCTGCTGCTGTCGCCGTACACGCTCAAGGTCCTCGCCGTGCACGCCCCGCCGCTGCCCGAGCCGTGGCCGCCGGAGGTCCGCTGGTCGTTCCTGCGCCTGCTGGCCAGCGGGCGCAGCGCCGTCCCGGTGCTCGAACAGCTCGACCAGGAGGGGCTGCTGTCCCGGATGCTGCCGGAGTGGGACCGGGTGCGGTCGCTGCCGCAGCGCCACCCCTGGCACCGGTTCACCGTCGACCGGCACCTGGTCGAGGCGGCCGCCGCGGCCGCCGAGCTCACCCGCGACGTCGACCGGCCCGATCTGCTGCTGGTCGGCGCCCTGCTGCACGACATCGGCAAGGGCTGGCCGGGCGACCACACCGAGGTGGGAGTGGTCGTGGTGGGGGAGATGGCCGCCCGCATGGGGTTCAGCCCGCCGGACGTCGCGACGCTGGTCGCGATGGTGCGCCACCACCTGCTGCTGCCCGACGTGGCCACCCGCCGGGACCTGGACGACCCGCTGACCGTCGACCGGGTGGTCGAGGCGATCGACGCCGACGCCGCCTTGCTCCAGCTGCTGCACGCGCTGTCCCAGGCCGACGGCGCCGCCACCAGCACCTCCGCGTGGTCGCCCTGGAAGGCCCACCTGGTCGCCGCGCTCGTGGCTCGGGTGGCGGCCCGGCTGGGCAGCACCGCGACGCCGGAGCCGGTGCTCGAGCCGACCGCGCCGACGGTGACCGCCCCCGCTCCGGCGATCCCCGGGCCCACCGAGCCGGTGACGGTCGGCATGGAGGACGTGCTGGACGGTCAGCAGATCACCATCGGCGCGCCGGACCGCCCCGGCCTGCTGAGCCTGTGCGCGGGGGTGCTGGCGCTCAACCAGCTGGACGTGCGCGCCGCCCGGGTCAGCGTGGAGGGGGGGCACGCCACGCAGGTGTTCGCCGTCCGGCCCCGGTTCGGCCGCGCCCCCGTGCCGGAGATCCTCGCCGACGGCGTCCGCGCGGCGCTGGAGGGCACGCTCCCGCTGGCCGAGCGGCTGCGGCAGCGGGAGCACGACTACAGCCAGGACCGGGCGCCGGGGCGACCGCCGCGGGTCTCCTGGTTCGACGCCGAGGCCACCGGGGTCACCGGCCTGGTGGAGGTGCGCGCCACCGACCGCGCCGGGCTGCTGCACCGGCTCACCGCGGCGCTGGCCGGCGAGGGGTTGGACGTGAGCTCGGCCACCATCGAGACGCTGGGTGCGGACGCCGTCGACGCCTTCTACGTCGCCGACCCCAGCGGCACCCCGATCGACGCCGGCCAGCGCGAACGCGTCGAGCGGGCGCTGGTCGCGGCCGCCCGTGGCGAGGCCCGCGACCCCGCGGCGCTGCCCGCCCGCGACAGCTGAGCGACACCCGGCACGGGCGGGTGCGTCGGGTTCTGTCGGACCCTCGTGGCACGTTGCAGGTGCCGGACGACGCCCGGCGCCGGGATCGCCGGGACCGCCGGGATCACGGACGCGACGGAAGGAGACCTCTCGTGAGCGAGCTGCCGACCTGGCCCTGTGTGAGCTGCGGGCACGACACCCGGTTCGAGCAACCGCCGTGCATCGACGGCCACACCGAGGACGGCGGCGAGTGCCCGGAGTGGCTGTGCGTCGACTGCGGCGCGGCGATCGTGAACGGCGACGTGTCGGCGGGGGAGCGGCAGCGCGCGGCCTGACCCGAGGCACGCCGCGGCGACCGTGCCCGCCCGGAGGTCGTTAGGCTGGTCCGAGGTGGCGTGACGGCTCCGGGGTGGCCCCGGGTGCCCGAGCCGAGCCGTCGGACTCCGGCGGCGGCTGCGCGCCCGACTGCTTGAGGACGTGTTGTGTTCGAGACCCTCTCCGACCGCCTGGACAAGGTCTTCACCGGTCTGCGCGGCAAGGGCCGGCTCTCCGACGAGGACATCGACGCCACCGCGCGCGAGATCCGGATCGCCCTGCTCGAGGCCGACGTCGCGCTGCCGGTCGTCCGGTCCTTCATCGCCTCGGTCAAGGAGCGGGCGCGCGGCGCCGAGGTCTCCCAGGCGCTGAACCCGGCGCAGCAGATCATCAAGATCGTCAACGAGGAGCTCATCGGCATCCTCGGTGGCGAGACCCGGCGGATCCGCTACGCCAAGCAGTCGCCGACGGTGATCATGCTGGCCGGTCTGCAGGGTGCCGGTAAGACGACCCTGGCCGGGAAGCTCGGCCGCTGGCTCAAGGGGCAGGGCCACACCCCGCTGCTGGTCGCCTGCGACCTCCAGCGCCCCAACGCGGTGCAGCAGCTGTCGGTCGTGGCCGGGCAGGCCGGCGTCGACGTCTTCGCCCCGGAGCCGGGCAACGGCGTCGGCGACCCGATCGCGGTGGCCCGCGAGTCGATCGACCACGCGCGGCGCACGATGCACGACGTCGTCGTCGTCGACACCGCCGGCCGGCTGGGCATCGACGCCGAGCTGATGGCCCAGGCCGCCGGCATCCGCGACGCCGTGCAGCCCGACGAGACGCTCTTCGTCGTCGACGCGATGATCGGTCAGGACGCGGTCACCACGGCGACCGCATTCCAGGAGGGCGTCGGCTTCTCCGGCGTCGTCCTCACCAAGCTCGACGGCGACGCCCGTGGTGGTGCGGCGCTCTCCGTCCGGCACGTGACCGGTCAGCCGATCATGTTCGCCTCGACCGGTGAGAAGCTCGCCGACTTCGACGTCTTCCACCCCGAGCGGATGGCCTCGCGCATCCTCGGGATGGGCGACGTGCTCACGCTCATCGAGCAGGCCGAGCAGGCGTTCGACGCCGACCAGGCCGAGCGGATGGCCGGCAAGCTGGCCGCCCGCGAGGGGTTCACCCTCGAGGACTTCCTCGAGCAGATGATGGCGATCCGCAAGATGGGCCCGATCGCCAACCTGCTGGGGATGCTGCCCGGCGCCGGTCAGATGAAGGAGCAGCTCGCCCAGGTCGACGAGCGCGACCTGGACCGCACCGCGGCGATCATCCGGTCGATGACGCCGGCCGAGCGCGCCACGCCGAAGATCATCAACGCCTCGCGCCGGGTGCGCATCGCCAACGGCTCCGGGATGAGCGTCACCGACGTCAACCAGCTGCTGGAGCGGTTCGCCCAGGCGCAGAAGATGATGGGCCAGATGGCCGGCAGCATGGGCATGCCCGGCATGGGCCCCATGTCGAAGAAGCAGCGCGGCCGGCAGAACCAGGTGCAGGCGCGCGGCAAGGGCAAGAAGGGCAAGGGCGGCAAGAAGAGCGGCCCGGCCCGCCGGCCGATCGGCGCGCCCGGCGCCATGGGCGGCTTCCCGGGCGGGATGCCCGGTCAGCTGCCCGGCGGCCAGCCCCCCGGTGGGGTGCCCGGGCTGCCGCCCGGCCAGGCGCTGCCCGACCTCTCCAAGCTCGACTTCAGCCAGTTCAAGGACGGCCCGTTCAAGGACCAGTTCAACGACGGGGGCCGCTGAGCCGGTGACCGCCCCCGCCCTGCACCTGTCCGGCGTCGTCCTCCCCGAGGGCGAGCACCGCGACCTGTGGGTGCGCGACGGGCGGATCACCTTCGAGCCCGTCCCCGGCGCCGAGACGGTCGGCCGGGACGGGTTCGTGCTGCCCGGCCTGGTCGACGCACACTGCCACGTCGGCCTCGGGCACGGCGGTGACCACGTCGGCGACCTCGACGGGCTCCGCGCCCAGGCGCTCGCCGAGCGGGATGCCGGCGTGCTGCTGCTGCGCGACTGCGGCTCACCGGTCGACACCCGGGTGCTCGACGAGCACGCGGACCTGCCGCGGGTCATCCGGGCCGGTCGGCACCTCGCCGCGACCCGGCGGTACATCCCCGGGCTCGCCCTCGAGTTGGAGCCGGCCGACCTCGTCGAGCAGGTCCGGGTGCAGGCCCGGCGGGGTGACGGCTGGGTGAAGCTGGTCGGCGACTGGATCGACCGCGGCGTGGGTGACCTGGCGCCGGAGTGGCCGGCCGACGTCGTGGCCGCGGCGATCGCCGCCGCCCACGAGGAGGGCGCCCGGGTCACCGCCCACACCTTCGGCACCGACGCCCTGCCCGACCTGATCGGCGCCGGCATCGACTGCATCGAGCACGGCAGCGGGCTGACCGAGGAGTTGGTCGGGCAGATGGCGGCGCGCGGCACCGCCGTCGTCCCCACCCTGGTGAACGTGGAGAACTTCCCCGGCTTCGCGGCGGCGGGGGAGAAGAAGTTCCCCGCCTACGCCTCCACGATGCGGCGGCTGTACGCACGGGCCGGGGCGGTGGTGCGGGCCGCGTACGAGGCCGGTGTGCCGGTGTTCGCCGGCACCGACGCCGGCGGCGGCATCGACCACGGGGTGATCGCCGACGAGGTGCGGGCGCTGCACGCGGCCGGCCTGCCCGCCGAGGCGGCGGTCGCCGCGGCCTCCTGGGCGGCACGGGATTGGCTCGGCCTGCCCGGCATCGTCGAGGGGGCACCGGCCGACCTCGCCGTCTACGCGGCCGACCCCCGCGTCGAGCTGGACACGTTGCAGCGACCGCAACGACTGGTGCTCCGCGGCCGCGTCGTCGGCTGAACCGGCCGAGCCGCCCCGCCCCCGCTGCGCCGTCGCCTGCCCGGGATCAGGAGACCTGATCGTGCGTGATCCTGGCTCACGGTGCGAGGTGAGCCAGGAGCACGCACGGTGAGCCAGGACGGCGCCCCGGCAAACCCGTGGACGGCGTTCCCCGGGCGCCTGGGATGCTTGCGCCGTGCTCCTTCGTATGTCGACGTCCTTCCTGCGCACGCTGCGCGACGACCCGGCCGATGCCGAGGTCCCCAGCCACCGGCTGCTCGCCCGGGGCGGCTACATCCGGCGGGCCGCGCCGGGCGGGTTCACCTGGCTGCCGCTGGGGTGGCGGGTGTTCCGCAACGTCGAGCGCATCGTCCGCGAGGAGATGGACGCGATGGGCGCGCAGGAGGTGCACTTCCCGGCGCTGCTGCCGCGCGAGCCCTACGAGGCGACCGGCCGCTGGACCGAGTACGGCCCCAACCTCTTCCGGCTGCAGGACCGGCGGGGCAACGACTTCCTGCTCGGCCCCACCCACGAGGAGATGTTCACCCTCCTGGTGAAGGACCTCTACGGCTCCTACAAGGACCTGCCGGTCTCGCTCTACCAGATCCAGACCAAGTACCGGGACGAGGCGCGGCCCCGGGCCGGGCTGTTCCGCGGCCGCGAGTTCACCATGAAGGACAGCTACTCCTTCGACGTCGACGACGCCGGCCTGGACCGCTCCTACGCCGCGCACCGCGAGGCCTACATCCGGATCTTCGACCGGCTGGGCCTGGACTACGTGATCGTCTCGGCCATGTCCGGGGCGATGGGCGGCTCCAAGAGCGAGGAGTTCCTGCACCCGACCTCGATCGGGGAGGACACCTTCGTCCGCTCGCCGGGCGGGTACGCGGCGAACGTGGAGGCGGTGTCGACCGTCGTCCCCGAGTCGATCCCGTTCGACGGGCTGCCCGAGGCGCACGTCGAGGACACCCCCGACACCCCGACCATCGACACCCTGGTCGCGGTGGCGAACGAGAAGTTCCCGGACGCCGGGTACACCGCCGCGCACACGCTGAAGAACGTCGTGGTCACGCTGGCCCACCCCGACGGCACCCGCGAGCCGCTGGTGATCGGTCTGCCCGGTGACCGGGAGGTCGACGCCAAGCGGCTGGAGGCCCAGGTCTCGCCCGCCGAGGTCGAGCCGTTCACCGACTTCGCCGCCCACCCCGACCTGGTCAAGGGCTACATCGGCCCGCAGGTGCTGGGCACCGAGAGCAAGACCGGCATCCGTTACCTGGTCGACCCGCGGGTGGTGCCCGGCAGCCGGTGGATCACCGGCGCCAACGAGCCGGGCAAGCACGTGTTCGACCTGGTCGCCGGGCGAGACTTCACCTGGGACGGCGTGATCGAGGCCGCCGAGGTGCTCGCCGGCGACCCCGCGCCCGACGGCTCCGGCCCGCTGGAGCTGGCCCGCGGCGTGGAGATGGGCCACATCTTCCAGCTGGGTCGCAAGTACGCCGAGGCGCTGGACCTCAAGGTGCTCGACGAGAACGGCAAGCTGGTCACCGTCACCATGGGCTCCTACGGCATCGGCGTCTCCCGGGCGGTGGCTGCCATCGCGGAGTCCACCCACGACGAGCTCGGCCTGCGCTGGCCGCGCTCGGTCGCACCCGCGGACGTCCACCTGGTCGCCACCGGCAAGGACGCCGCCGTCTTCGAGTACGCCGAGACCCTGGCCGGCGAGCTGGTGGCCGCCGGGCTCACCGTGCTCTTCGACGACCGCCCGAAGGTGTCACCTGGGGTCAAGTTCAAGGACGCCGAGCTGCTCGGCATGCCGACGATCGTCACCGTGGGGCGCGGGCTGGCCGAGGGCACGATCGAGGTGCGCGACCGGGCGACGGGGGAGCGCTCCGAGGTCGCGGTGGCCGAGGCGGCCGACGCCGTCCTCGCCGCCGTCCGTGGCTGACCGCAGCCTCGCCGCGCAGCTTCGGGAGACCGCCGAGCAGGTCGAGACACGGATCGCGCAGGGCGACCAGGTCGCGGGCGAACGTCCGATCGACCACACCGCCGCCTTCCGGAGCCGGAGGGCGGCGGTGGCGGCCGGGCGGGAGCTCACCGCGGCCGGCTACCGGGTCGACGGGCTGTACCGCCGGCTGCTCACCGTCTGGCTGGAGTTCAGCGCCATGACCGCGGTCGACCACGAGACCGCGGCCACCTTCACCCGGGAGGTCGTGGCGATCGTCGAGCGGCACGGCGGCCGCTACGACGGCTGGGGTGGCTTCCTCGTCCCGCCTCAGGAGCCGGGCGACCCGTCGACCAGCTCCACCTCGTAGCCGTCGGCGTCCTCCAGGTACGCCGCCCGGTGGTCCGGCCCGCCGGCCCACGGGTGCCGGTCGGGGAACAGGAGGGCCCAGCCGTGGTCGGGTGCCTCGGTGACCAGCGCGTCCAGGTCGTGCACCGAGAACGCCAGGTGGTTCAGCCCGGGGGCGCGGCGGTTGTGCCGGTCGCCGGTCAGTGCCGGCGACTGCTCGACCACGAGGTACGCGCCCTCGCCCCAGCGCCAGGAGCGCCCGTGCTCCCAGCGCTGGAACGGCTCCGCGCCCAGGGCGGTGAGCAGCCACCCCCAGGACCGTTCCGCCCGGGCGAGATCGGGCACCCACAGCTCGATGTGGTGCAGCGGTCCGGCAGCGGTCATGAGCTCTTCCCTCGCGTCTGGCATCATGGTCTGTCGAACACGGCGGCGGGTGGCCCTCTCACCATCCCCGCCCGTGTCCATCGCCTCGCCCCGGCGTACCCCCACGCGACCGTCCGGCGGGCAACCACACACGTTCGAGGAGCACACCACACACCGTGGCCACCAAGATCAAGCTCATGCGCCTGGGCAAGATGCGCGCGCCGTACTACCGCATCGTCGTCGCCGACGCCCGCACCAAGCGGGACGGTCGCTCGATCGAGACGATCGGCAAGTACCACCCGAAGGAGGACCCGTCCTTCATCGAGGTCGACAGCGAGCGCGCGCAGTACTGGCTCGGTGTCGGCGCCCAGCCGACCGAGGCCGTCGCCGCGATCCTCCGGGTCACCGGTGACTGGCAGAAGTTCAAGGGCGAGCCGGCTCCGGCCCCGATGAAGGTCGCGGCCCCGAAGCCGGACAAGAAGGCCCTCTACGAGGAGGCCGCTCGCGCCGCCGCCGACGAGCCGACGACCGAGGCGACCACCCCGCGCAAGAAGGCCGCGCCGAAGGTCGACGAGGAGAAGGTCGACAAGGCCGTCACCGAGATGACCGCCGAGTAAGAGATGCTGGAAGAAGCGCTCGAGCACCTGGTCAAGGGCATCGTCGACAACCCCGACGACGTCGTGGTCGACCTGGTCAACGGCCGCCGCGGCAAGACCCTCGAGGTCCGGGTGCACCCCGACGACCTCGGCAAGGTCATCGGCCGCGGCGGGCGCACCGCCAAGGCGCTGCGCCAGGTCATGACCGGTGTCGGCGGCCGCGGCCTGCGGGTCGACGTCGTCGACACCGACGGGCGCTGAGCACTCCCGGCGCCGCAGGCGCCACCCCCGCACACCCCGACACCGTGGTGGTCGGCCGCATCGGCCGGCCCCACGGTGTCCGTGGTCAGGTGACCGTCGAGGTGCGCACCGACGATCCCGACCTGCGGTTCGCCCCCGGGTCGGTGCTGCTCACCGACCCGCCGTCCCGCGGCCCGCTCACCGTCGCCGGGATGCGCTGGCACAGCGGCACGCTGCTGCTCACCCTGTCCCGGCCCGACGGCACGGTGATAGCCGACCGGGAGGCCGCGGACGCACTGCGCAACACGCAGCTGCTGGTCCCGGTCGACGCGCTGCCCGAGCTCGACGACCCGGACTCCTTCTACGACCACCAGCTGATCGGCCTGGCCGCCGAGCTGACCGACGGGACGCCGCTGGGCGAGGTGACCGCCGTGCAGCACGAGGGCGCCGAGCTGCTGGTCGTGCGGCGCACCGACGGCCGCGAGCTGCTCGTGCCGTTCGTCGCGGCCATGGTGCCGACGGTCGACGTCGCCGGTGGCCGGCTCGTCGTCGACCCGCCCGAGGGGCTGCTCGACCTGTGAGCTTTCGCGTCGACGTCGTCTCGATCTTCCCCGAGTACCTCGCGCCGCTGCGCCAGTCGCTGCTGGGCAAGGCCGCCGAGCGCGGGCTGGTCAGCATCGGGGTGCACGACCTGCGGCAGTGGACCGACGACGTCCACCGCACGGTCGACGACGCCCCCTACGGCGGCGGCCCCGGCATGGTCATGCGCCCCGAGCCGTGGGCCCGGGCGCTCGAGGAGGTCCGGCCCCCCGGCACTCGGCTGGTCGTGCCGACCCCGGCGGGCCGGCCCTTCACCCAGGCAGTCGCCGCCGAGTGGGCCACCGAACCCGGCCTGGTCTTCGCCTGCGGCCGCTACGAGGGCATCGACCAGCGGGTCGCGGACTGGGCGGCCTCGGCGGGTCCGGTCTCGGAGGTCTCCATCGGTGACTACGTCCTCGCCGGCGGGGAGTCCGCGGTGCTGGTCATGGTCGAGGCGGTCACCCGGCTGATCCCCGGCGTCGTCGGCAACGCCGAGTCGGTGCAGTTCGACTCGCATGCCGACGGGCTGCTCGAAGGGCCCTCCTACACCCGCCCGGCCAGCTGGCGCGGCCACGACGTGCCGCAGGTGCTGCTCTCCGGCGACCACGCGGCGATCGCCCGCTGGCGACGCGCGCAGTCACTCCGGCGTACCGCCGACCGCCGTCCCGACCTGCTCGCCGCGCTGCCGGCCGAGGCGCTGTCGCCGGCCGACCGGGCCGCGCTGGACGCCGACCCCCAGCCGTGAGGGACCAGCCGTGACGGACCGGCCCTGGGTGCGGCCGACGGCGCGCGTGCTGGTGCTCGACCCGGCCCAGCGCGTGCTGTTGCTCGGCGCGCGGCTCACCGGCCCGGACGCCGTCCCCGGCGAGGTGCTGTTCTGGTACACGCCCGGCGGGGGAGTGGAGGACGGCGAGGACCTGCGCACGGCCGCCGTCCGTGAGCTCGCCGAGGAGACCGGCCTGCGCGCCGACCCCGCGGAACTGGAGGGGCCGGTGTGGCTGCGTCGGCACCTGGGCCGCTGGGGTGGGCGGGAGATCGACTCGCGGGAGACCTTCTTCGTGCTGCGCGACGTCCGGCACGAGGTCGACGTGGCCGGGCGCACCGAGCTGGAGCTGCTCGCCGACGAGCCGCACCGCTGGTGGAGCGTCGCGGAGATCGCCGCGGGTGGGGCGGCGTTCGCCCCGCGCGACCTCGCCGACGCGCTCCCGCAGCTGCTCGCGGGCCCGTGGGCGGGGCCGCCGCGCATCGTCACCTGAAGATGTGGCACAGTAGAGAGCTGCTGCACGCCGTCGGCTCCTGTCGACAGTGGCTCCGCACCTGACGACGACGTCGCGTGACCACGTCCTGCACGAGGTCGCGGACGACGACGCGGGTGGTGGAGCGCGGCCCCCCGGTACGGACTCACCGGGACCCCGCTGCCCGTTACACGACGAGTTCCCTAGATCTGAGGACTGCTGCGATGAACACCCTGGACGCCCTCGACGCCGCGTCGTTGCGCAACGACATCCCCGACTTCCGCCCCGGGGACACCGTGAAGGTGCACGTGCGGGTCATCGAGGGCAACCGCTCGCGCGTCCAGGTCTTCCAGGGCGTCATCATCCGGCGCCAGGGCGGCGGGATCCGCGAGACCTTCACCGTCCGCAAGGTCAGCTTCGGCGTCGGCGTGGAGCGCACCTTCCCGGTGCACACCCCGGTCGTCGAGAAGATCGAGGTGCTCACCCGCGGTGACGTCCGCCGGGCGAAGCTGTACTACCTCCGTGAGCTGCGCGGCAAGGCCGCCAAGATCAAGGAGAAGCGCGAGGTCGTCGCGCGCTGACCCCAGCGTCTCCGCGTCGAACGGGCCGGCTGCCTTCGGGCAGCCGGCCCGTTCGCGTTCTCCGGCCGGCCCCGGCGCTGTGCGGTGGCCACCCTGCCCGGCGTTCCGCCGGGCGGGGTGGCGCGCGGACCGTACGCTGATCGGCGATGAGCACGCACGGGCCCACCGACTCGTCCGCCGGCCGTCCCTCGCGGGACGGAACCCCGGACTCCCCGTCCTCCCCGGAGGCGGGCGACCGCCGGTCCGGCGCACCTGAGCCGGGCGGCGCGCCCGCGGCGGCGCGCGGTGGACGCGCGCCGGCGAAGAAGGGCTCCCTGCTGCGGGAGCTGCCGGTGCTGCTGGTCATCGCCTTCGTGCTGGCGCTGCTGGTGAAGACGTTCCTGGTGCAGGCGTTCTTCATCCCGTCGGGGTCGATGGAGCAGACGCTGCACGGCTGCCCGGGCTGCACCGGCGACCGCGTGCTGGTCAACAAGGTGCCCTACTGGTTCGGTGGCGAGCCGGAGCCCGGCGACGTCGTCGTCTTCCGCGGTCCGGACACCTGGGCCCCGGAGATCACGGTGGCGGAGCCGAGCAACTGGTTCACCGGGGCGCTGCTGACCCTGGGCCGGACGATTGGCGTGGCCCCGCCCAGCGAGGACGACTACGTCAAGCGGGTGATCGCCACCGGAGGGCAGACGGTCGAGTGCTGCGACCCGGAGGGGCGGGTGGTCGTCGACGGGCAGCCGCTGGACGAGCCGTACATCTACCAGGACAACCCGCCCGAGTCCCGCGCCTTCTCCCCGGTGACCGTGCCCGAGGGGCGGTTGTGGGTGATGGGCGACCACCGCTCGGCGTCCGCGGACTCCCGATCGCACGTCGGCGACCAGTACTCCGGCACCATCTCCGAGGACGACGTCATCGGGAAGGCGGCCGTGATCGTCTGGCCGCTGGACCGTTTCGGGCTCATCGACGACCCGGACATCCAGGCCGATGCCGCCACTCCCGGCGGCGTGCCGATCCAGGGGGGAGCGGCGGTCGCGGTGCCCTACGTCCTGGGGCTGGCCGGCGCCGCGCCGCTGACCGCCTGGCGACGGCGACACGGGCAGCGGCGGGCCCGGGCGGCAGGGCCGTCCCGACGTCCGCCCCGCACCGGCTGGCGGCGCGTGCGCCGGCCCGCGCAGACCCGGCCGGCGCGGGGCTCCTCGGTCGACTGACGGTCCCGCCCCGCAAGGCTCCTGCGGGGCCACTGTCGAGCAGGCGCGCCGTCGTCCGGGCACGCTCGGCGACCCTCCTGATGCGCCTTTCGGCATGATCTGCGCGCGTCCCGCGAAGAAGTTTGCGGAAGTTGTTCAAGCAATTCGTTCACCCGGTCGATGTACATCGCAGAGAGTCATCAGACCCGAACGGAGAGTCAGACAGTGTCTGCACCCATGGCGAGCACCACGCGCGGCGTCACCCGCGTCATGATCCTCGCGGACGCCCCGGTTCTGCGCCGCGGGCTGATCGGCATGATCAACGAGACCGCCGGCATGCAGGCGGTGGGCACCCCCGGGGAGCCCCGCCGCGCGCTGACCCTCGCCGACTCCGCCCGCCCCGACGCCGTCGTCGTCGAGCTGGGCGCCGGCCGGGCCGCGACCCTCAACGCCTGCCGCGACCTGCGCCGCCGCTATCCGCAGATCGCGATCGTCGCCATCGCCACCTCCGAGGACCCCGCCGTGGTCAACGAGGCGCTGGCCGCCGGCGTCCGCGGCTACCTGCTGATGAACACCTCGCCCACGCTGCTGGGCTGGGCGGTGCTCGCGGCCCGCGCCGGGCGCACCGTCGTCGACCCGCAGATCCGCCGCACCGAGGGCGGGGCCGAGCCGGTCGCCAAGCCGCTGACCCCCGAGGTGCCGCTGACCCGTCGCGAGTCCGACGTCCTCGACGAGCTCCTCCAGGGGCAGTCCAACCGGCAGATCGGCCGGAACCTGTTCATCAGCGAGGACACCGTCAAGTCCCACGTCAAGGCGATCCTGCGCAAGCTCGGCGCCCGCGACCGTGCGCACGCCGTGTCGCTGGTGCTCTCGGCCCGCAACCCCGGCTGCACCTGCGGCGCGCACTCCTTCACCGCCACCGGCGTCTGAGCCGGCGGGCCGGGGACGGACCGGGCAACGCGCCGCGGCCCCCGACCCGACCCGACGGCCGGGACGTCCCCCCACGCCCCGGCAGGCCGGGCTGGTCGGCACGCGCCGACCACGCTCGCCCGCCACGAGCCGGTCCCCGTTCCCCCGCGGACCGGCTCGTGGTGTGTCCGGGCCGTGGTGTGTCCGGGTCGTGGTGTGTCCGGGCCGCGCCGGGTGCGCCGCCGTTCGGTCCGCGGGCCACGACGTCCCCCCGGCGTCGTAGGGTCGGCAGTCGATGCCTGCCCGATCCACCCCGACTGCTCCCCGCTCCCGCGGCGTGTCCGCCGCGGAGGCCTCCGACACCCTCTGGGAGATGGAGCGCTCCCTGCGCCGCCGCGGGTTCGCCGCCATCGCCGGCGCCGACGAGGCCGGGCGCGGTGCCTGCGCCGGTCCCCTCGTCGCGGCCGCCTGCGTGCTGCCGGCCGGCCGCCGTGGCCGCGTGCCCGGGCTCGCCGACTCCAAGCTGCTCACCCCGGCCACCCGGGAGCAGGTCCACGCCGAGATCGTCCAGCGGGCGCTCGCCTGGTCGGTCGTCGTCATCCCCGTGCCCGAGCTGGACGCCCGGGGCATGCACGTGACCAACATCGAGGCCCTGCGCCGGGCGGTGCACGCCCTGGACCCCGGACCGGAGTACGTGCTCACCGACGGCTTCCCGGTCAGCGGCCTGGCCCAGCCCTCCCTGGCGGTCTGGAAAGGCGACCGGGTCGCTGCCTGCGTGGCCGCGGCCTCCGTGCTGGCCAAGGTCACCCGGGACCGGATGATGCTCGACCTGCACGAGCGGTTCCCCGCCTACGGCTTCGACGTGCACAAGGGGTACATCACCGACGCCCACAGCGCGGCGCTGGACGAGCACGGCCCCTGCCCCGAGCACCGGATGCGGTTCGTCAACGTGGCCCGGGCGCGGGACGCGCACGCCGCGCGGGCACCGGCGCTGCCGGGGAGGCGGGCCATGCCCGATGATGGACCCGTGCCCGCCCAGTCGAACGACCTCCCGGAGCTCGTCTCCGGATCCATCCCGCGGGCTGCCGACCACCGCGCCGGCCTGCCCACGCCGGCACTCGTGGAGCACACGCGATGAGCACCGAGGACCTCGAGAAGTACGAGACCGAGATGGAGCTGCAGCTCTATCGCGAGTACAAGGACATCGTCCGCCAGTTCTCCTACGTGGTGGAGACCGAGCGGCGGTTCTACCTGGCCAACAGCGTCGACCTGCAGGTCCGGGACGCCGGCGGTGAGGTGTTCTTCGAGCTCACCCTCACCGACGCCTGGGTCTGGGACATGTACCGGCCGGCGCGGTTCGTGAAGAACGTGCGGGTGGTGACGTTCAAGGACGTCAACGTCGAGGAGCTGGACAAGCCCGACCTCGAGTTGCCGGACAACCCGCGCCTGCCCTGACCCTGCTTGCCCTGATCCCGCGTCGCCCACCCGGCCAGGCTGCCCGGCGGGGGGACGAGCGGCGGTTCGTCGTCCACAGCCGCACCGGATGTCCACAGACCCGGTGCGGCTCTGGTCCGCTGCCCGCGCCGGACCCAGGGTCGAGGGGTGTCTCCGACCCCGACCCCACGAGCCGCCCTCGGCGCCTACGGCGAGCGGGTGGCCGTCCGGCTGCTCACCGACGCCGGCATGCAGGTGCTCGACCGGAACTGGCGCTGCCGCCACGGTGAGCTCGACGTCGTCGCCCGCGACGGCGACGCGATCGTCTTCTGCGAGGTGAAGACCCGGCGCGGCACCGGGTTCGGTCACGCCGTGGAGGCGGTGACCGCCGACAAGCGGCGCCGGCTGCGCCAGCTGGCCCGCGCCTGGCTCGCCGCGCACGACCACCACGCACCCGATCTGCGCTTCGACGTCGTCGGGGTGCACGTCCCGGTCGACGGGCCGGCCCGCGTGGCGCACCTGCGGAACGCGTTCTGATGGCGCTGGCGAGGACCTGGTCGGTGGGGCTGGTCGGCGTGCGCGGCGCCATGGTGGAGGTCGAGGTCGACCTCGCCGCCGGGGTGCCCACGGTGGTGCTGGTCGGCCTGCCCGACGCCGTCGTGCGCCAGTCGGTCGACCGCGTGCGGGCGGCGGTCGTCAACAGCGGGCACGACTTCCCGCTGCGCCGGGTGACGATCGGGCTGTCGCCGGCGGCGATGCCGAAGCAGGGCAGTGGGTTCGACCTGGCCCTCGCCGTGGCGGTGCTCGCCGGCGCCGGCGTGGTCCCCGCCGAGCGGGTGCGTGAGCTGGTGCTGCTCGGCGAGCTGGGCCTGGACGGGTCGCTGCGGACGGTGCGCGGAGTGCTCCCCGCGGTGCTGGCCGCCGCCCGCGCCGGGCACCGGCAGGTCGTGGTGCCGGCCGACAACGCCGACGAGGCGGCGCTGGTCGAGGGCATCGAGGTGCTGGCCGCCCGGACGCTGCGGCAGGTCGTCGCCCATCTGGCCGGGGGTGCCGCCATCGCGGCCCACGTCCGTGCTCCCGCGGCTCCCGAACCCCCGGGGCCGGACCTGGCCGACGTCGTCGGTCAGACCGCCGGGCGCCGCGCGGTGGAGGTCGCCGCCGCCGGTGGCCACCACCTCTTCCTCACCGGCCCGCCCGGGGCGGGGAAGACGATGCTGGCCGAGCGGCTGCCGGGCCTGCTGCCGCCGCTGGACGAACGGGCCGCGATGGAGGTCACCGCGATCGCGTCCGTCGCCGGCGCCCTGCCTCCGGGCGCTCCGCTGGTCCGGCGGCCCACCTTCGAGTCACCGCACCACTCGGCGACGATGGCCGCGCTTGTGGGCGGCGGCTCGGGCCAGATCCGCCCCGGGGCGCTGTGCCGGGCCCACCTGGGCGTGCTCTTCCTGGACGAGGCGCCGGAGTTCCCGCGGGCCGTGCTCGACACGCTGCGCCAGCCGCTGGAACGCGGCGAGGTCACCATCCACCGGGCGAACGGCTCGGCCACCTTCCCCTGCCGGGCGCAGCTGGTGCTCGCCACCAACCCGTGCCCCTGCGCGAGCGCGGCCGGCGACACGGCCTGCACCTGCAGCCCGCCGGAGCGTCGGCGCTACCAGTCCCGGCTCTCCGGCCCGCTGCTGGACCGGATCGACCTGCGGGTCACGCTGCCGGCGGTGAGCCGCGCGGCCTGGCTGGACGGCGTCGCACCGCCGGAGTCGACGCGGGTGGTGGCCCGGCGGGTGGGCGCTGCGCGCGCAGCCGCCGCGGACCGGCTGGCCGGTACCGGGTTCACCCTGAACAGCGCGGTCCCCGGCCGGCTCCTGCGCGAGCGGTGGCCGGTGCCCCGGCGGGCGCTGTCGCTCGCGGAGCGGGCCCTGGAGCGGGGCTCGCTGTCGGTCCGCGGGTTCGACCGGGTGCTACGGGTGAGCTGGACGCTGGCCGACCTGGCCGGGCGCACGGTGCCGGGCTCCGACGAGGTCGCCGAGGCCCTCGGCATGCGCCTGCAGCGGGCGGCGGCATGACCGCCGGGAGCCACGACGGACTGGTGGCCGACCTGCGCAGCGGACCGACCGAGGATCACGCAGGTACCGCGGGGCCGGCGACCCGCCGGGCGCGGGCCTGGCTCAGCCGGGCGGTGGAGCCGGGGTCGGTGGAGGCGTGGCGGTTCGTGGAGCGGGCCGGTCCGGTCGAGGCGGTGGCCGCCCTCCGGGCCGGGACCGCCCCACCCCGTGTGCAGGCGGTCGCCGGTGCCCGGGTCGCCGACGACGCCAGCCTGGCCGACCTGAGGAGGGCCGAGCGGTGTGGGGCACGCCTGGTCGTGCCCGAGGACGACGAGTGGCCGGCGCTGGCCCTGCACTGCCTGACCGTGGCGACCGCGCAGATCGCCGATGACCGAGGGCTCGACCGACGGCGGACGCCGGTCCCGCCGCTGGCGCTGTGGGTGCGCGGTGACGGGGCGCTGGCCGACGTGGTCGACCGGTCGGTGGCCATGGTCGGGTCGCGGGCGGCGACGGCGTACGGCGAGCACGTGGCCGGTGAACTGGCCCACGGCCTGGGGGAGCGGGGGTGGACCACCGTCTCCGGTGGCGCCTACGGGATCGACGCCGCCGCTCACCGCGGGGCGCTGGCCGCCGGTGCCCCCACCGTCGCCGTGCTCGCCTGCGGCGTCGACCGGGCCTACCCGGCGTCGCACTCGGCGCTGTTCTCCCGGCTGCTGGACGGCGGCCTGCTGGTGAGCGAGTGGCCGCCCGGCTGTGCGCCGCTGCGGCACCGCTTCCTGGTGCGCAACCGGCTGATCGCCGCCCTGACCCGGGGCACGGTGGTGGTCGAGGCGGCCGCGAGGTCCGGCGCGCTGGCCACCGCCCACCGGGCCGACGACCTGGGCCGGGCGCTGATGGTGGTGCCCGGCCCGGTCACCAGTGCGATGTCGGTGGGCTGCCACGAGCTGCTCCGCGACGAGCTGCGCACGGCCCGGCTGGTGACCACCGCGGCGCAGGTGATCGAGCGGGTCGGATCGCTGGGCGCCGACCTCGCCACCCCACCGGAGCGGCCGGGCACCGCCCGGGACGAGCTGTCCGACGTGGCCCGGCGGGTGCTGGACGCCTGCCCGGTCCGCACCGGCGTCACCCCCGAACGTCTCGCGTCGGTGGCCGGCTGCGACGTCCTGGACGTGCTGCGGGTGCTGCCGGCGCTGGAGCTCGCCGACCTGGTCCAGTGGACCGGCACCGGCTGGCGGTTGCACCCCCCGCCGAAGCCCGGGACCGGCGCGCCCCGTTGACCGGCTCCGTTCCGGCACGGACGCTGCCCCCATGGCGGGGACGGCGGAGCTGCGGGCGGCCCTGCCCCCTGCCCTCGCCGAGTCGCTGGACGGCTGGGAGGAGCACCTGCGCATGCAGCGGGACCTCTCGGCCCACACCGTGCGCGGCTACGTCACGGACGTCGTGTCGTTGCTGGACCACCTGGCCCGCCGGCAGGGGACCACCCCCGCCGACCTCGACCTCGCCACGTTGCGCAGCTGGCTGGCCGCCGGCCGCACCCGGGGCGACAGCCGGTCCACCACCGCCCGCCGGGCGGCCTCGGCGCGCTCGTTCACCGCCCACCTGCGCCGCAGCGGCCAGGTGGCCGAGGACGTCGGCCTCCGGCTGGCCAGCCCCCGGGCGCACCGCACCCTGCCCGGCGTGCTGGGCACCGAGCAGGCGCGCGCCGTGCTCGAGCAGGCCGCCCACCCCGCCGACGACGGCGAGGACGTGACGGCGACCGCCCTCCGGCTGCGCAACCTGCTGGTGCTCGAGCTGCTGTACGCCAGCGGCATCCGGGTGGGGGAGCTGGTCGGCCTGGACGTCGACGACGTCGACCGCGGCCGGCGGCTGCTCCGGGTGTTCGGCAAGGGGCGCAAGGAGCGCAGCGTGCCGTTCGGTGCACCGGCGGCCCGGGCGCTGGAGACGTGGTCGACGGAGGGCCGGCCCGCGCTCGCCACCCCGGCCAGCGGGCCGGCGCTGCTGCTGGGCGCCCGTGGTGGCCGGCTGGACGCGCGGGAGGCGCGACGCATCGTGCACGCCGCGGTCCAGGCCGCTCCCGGGACGCCGGACATCGGCCCGCACGGGCTGCGGCACTCCGCGGCCACGCACGTGCTGGAGGGCGGTGCCGACCTGCGATCGGTCCAGGAGCTGCTGGGGCACGCTAGCCTCGCGACCACGCAGGTCTACACGCACGTGACGGTCGAGCGGCTGCGTGCTGTCCACGCGCAGGCCCATCCGCGGGCCTGAGACAGTGGAGACGGCAAGGGTGCGCACAGCGACTGGCGATCAGGGGGATGCAGGTGTCTGAGGCGACGGTCCACCAGCTCGGGGCGAGCGACGACCCGGACGCGGCGGTCGCCGACCTCTGGGCCCGCTACGCCGTCGACCGGGAGACCGGTCTGCGCGACCGGCTGATCCTGCACTACGCGCCGCTGGTCAAGTACGTCGCCGGCCGGGTCGGCAGTGGCCTGCCCGCGCACGTCGAGCAGGCCGACCTGGTCTCCTACGGCACCTTCGGGCTGATCGACGCGATCACGCGCTTCGAGCCGTCACGGGAGATCAAGTTCGAGAGCTACGCGATGTCACGCATCCGCGGCGCGATCATCGACGAGCTCCGCTCCACCGACTGGATCCCGCGGTCGGTGCGGATGAAGGCGCGTCAGTTCGAGCGCACCATCGCCGCCCTCGAGAGCCGGCTCCAGCGGAGCCCGAGCGAGGAGGAGATCGCGGCGGAGATGGAGATGGACGTCGAGGAGATCCGCAAGTTCCTCGGCCAGCTGTCCCTGGTCAACGTCGTCGCCCTCGACGAGCTGCTCGTCGACGACGACGGCTCCGCCCCGCGCCTGGTCGACACGCTCAAGGACACCAGCGCACTCGACCCGCAGGCGATGGCCGAGCACGGCGAAGCGCGGCAACTGCTGGCCCGCGCGGTCGAGCAGCTGCCCGACCGCGAGAAGGTCGTGGTGAGCCTGTACTACTTCGAGGGGCTCACCCTGGCCGACATCGGCCGGGTCCTCGGGGTGACCGAGAGCCGCATCTGCCAGCTGCACACCAAGGCCGTGCTCCAGCTGCGCACCAAGCTGGTCGACATCGCCTGAGGCCACCGGCCCTCGTCCGCAGCTGGCGCGAATCCCGACACCGGGACGTCGCCCGCTGACCGGGCGCCGCGCCGCGAGCCGACCCTCCACCGGCTGCCCCACCTCGTGCCACGCTGCGCAGGACACCCAGCAGCGAGAGGCACAGCGCATGAGCACGGACCGACCGGTGGCGTTTGCGGGAGGGCGCAACATCGCGATGAAGGTGCCGCCGCACCAGTGGGAGCAGACCGTCCGCTTCTACCGGGAGACGGTCGGCCTGCCGGAGATCGAGAACCCCTTCGAGTCAGGGCCACCTCGGTCGGCTTCCAGTTCGGCGCGAACCGGCTGTGGATCGACCGGGTGCCGGGGGTCAGCCAGGCGGAGATCTGGCTGCAGCTGACGTGTGACGACCCGGCCGCGGCGGCGCAGCACCTGGCCGCGGCGGAGGGTGTGGCCCGCTGCGACGAGATCGAGCCGCTGGGCGAGACCTCGGCCTTCTGGATCAGCAGCCCGGCCTCGATTGTGCACCTGGTCTCCGAGCCCGACGGCGACTGACCCCCGTCCCGGGGCCAGGTCGGCGCGCTCGAGCCCCGACGCCGGCGCGCCCCGGTCAGTCGCCCGGCTGACCGGGGCGCGGCCCCAGCAGCGGCTGCGCGGTCGGCGGGTTGCGGTGCCCCTCTTCCCAGGGCAGCGTGCCCTGGGAGTCCGGCCACACCAGCTGGAGCGCCTCGACCGAGCCGTAGAGCTGTTCGGCCATCGGCAGCCGGCCGGGGTCGGCCACAGCCAGGAACACCACGGGGGAGTCGGCGTCGGTGAGCGTCGTCGTCGCGGCGTCCGCGCTGAAGCGGGTGCCGGCCCGCACGGCCTCGCCCACCAGGTTCAGGTACTTCTCCCCGGCCTCGAACGGCAGCCCGGTCACGATCACCTCGGGGTGGCCGAGCCCGGTCAGGCCCACGGTGTGGGACCACCGCGGCTCGCCGGGGGACCCGCCGCCGTGCAGCACCGCCCACCCGAACCGGTCGATGACCGCCTGCAGGTCGCGCAGCACCTGGCCACCGTCCTGTTCTCCCGGTCCCGACTCCTTCTTCCGTCGCCAGCGCACGCCCGGACGGTAACCCCACCGGGCCGGGGTCACCCCCACGGCAGCAGGCTGATCCGCGGGGGGCGCAGCAGGGCGAGCGGGTCCAGGTAGGTCTCGCCCCGGCGTACGCCCCAGTGCAGGCAGGCCTCGACCGGGCAGCCGGGGTGCCCGGCGGCCAGGGTGCCCAGGGGTGAACCCCGCGCCACGGCCTGGCCGGCGGCCACCGCCGGCTGCACCGGCTCGTACGTGGTGCGCAGGCCCCCGGCGTGGTCGACGCTCACCACCGGCCGCCCGGCCACCATCCCGGCGAACGCGACCACCCCGTCCCCGGCGGACAGCACCGGGGCGCCGGTGCCACCGCGCAGGTCCACGCCCCGGTGCCCAGCCGCGTACGGCGTCGGCGGCGGCTCGAACGCCCGGGTCACCTCCGGCGATCCGGGCAACGGCCAGCCCCACACCCCGGCCGGGGTCGTCGTGGGCGCAGCGGCGGGCGGGGGAGGAGCTGGCGACGCCGCCGGCGCCCCGGGCCCGAGCAGCGCGCCGGCGACCAGGAGGAGGAGCAGCAGCAGACGGGCGACGGACACCCTCCCGACCCTGGTGCCACCGGCGCCCGCGGGGCGGCCGGCGAGCCCGGCTGTGGACGGCGGGCACCGCTGGGGACGACCGGTGCGGAGCCCCCCGCGCCACCGCGTATGCTTGCCGGTGCGGCCCGCCTCGGCGGGTCGACTTCGCGTGTCCGCGTCCCGCTGCTCGTGCACCTCGACGAGCCCGGTGGGGAGCTCGCCACCCCGGTCCCGTCCTCGCGGCGGGTCGGTGGCGCGATCCGGACACCAGGGCGGCGCACCACCCGGTGCCCGCGACAACCGGCACAGCGCGGCCCGGCCCCGGCCGCCCGCGCACGAGAAGGAAGGCGGCGCCACGTGGCAGTCGTCAGCATGAAGAACCTGCTCGACAGCGGGGTCCACTTCGGGCACCAGACCCGTCGCTGGAACCCGAAGATGAAGCGGTTCATCTTCACCGAGCGCAACGGCATCTACATCATCGACATCCAGCAGACGCTGGGTTACATCGACCAGGCCTACGAGTTCGTCAAGCAGACCGTGGCCCACGGCGGTTCGATCATGTTCGTCGGGACCAAGCGCCAGGCGCAGGAGGTCATCGCCGAGCAGGCGACCCGCGTCGGCATGCCCTACGTCAACCAGCGCTGGCTGGGCGGCATGCTCACCAACTTCTCCACCGTCTACAAGCGGCTCCAGCGCATGAAGGAGCTGGAGGACATGGAGCAGACCGGCGTCATGGCCTCCCTCTCCAAGAAGGAGCAGCTGGGCCTGACCCGCGAGAAGGCCAAGCTCGAGCGCAGCCTCGGTGGCATCCGCGACATGCAGAAGGTGCCCAGCGCCATCTGGGTCGTGGACACCAAGAAGGAGCACATCGCCGTCGGCGAGGCCCGCAAGCTGGGCATCCCGGTCGTCGCGATCCTCGACACCAACTGCGACCCCGACGAGGTCGACTACAAGATCCCGGGCAACGACGACGCGATCCGCAGCACCGCGCTGCTCACCCGCGTGATCGCCGACGCCGTCGCCGACGGCCTGATGGCCCGCTCGGCCGCGCAGGCCAACGCCGGGCGTTCCGAGGACGGCGCCCCCGCCGGTACCGAGGCCGAGCCGCTGGCCGACTGGGAGCGCGAGCTGCTCACCGGCCAGTCCGGTGACGCCCCGGCCGCCGAGCTGCCCGAGACCCCGGCCGCCCCGCCGACCGTCACCGCCGACGAGGTGGCTCCGGTCGAGGGTGTGCCGGCCACCGGCAGCACCGAGACCGGCACCCAGGGCGCCCAGAACGGCTGATCCGCCGGCGCCGCTCCCCGGTCACCACACGGCCGGGGAGCGGCGCCGCTGCACGTCCGCACCCAGCACACCACCCCAGAGGAAGTGACATGCCCGCCTTCACCGCAGCCGACGTCAAGCGTCTCCGCGACGCCACCGGCGCCGGCATGATGGACGCCAAGAAGGCCCTGACCGAGGCCGACGGCGAGTACGACAAGGCCGTCGAGCTGCTGCGGATCAAGGGCGCCAAGGACGTCGGCAAGCGCCTGGAGCGCTCGACGACCAACGGCATCGTGGTCAGCAAGGGCGGCGCGCTGCTCGAGCTCGACTGCGAGACCGACTTCGTCGCCAAGAACGCCGAGTTCGTCGCCCTCGGTGAGAAGCTGCTGGACATCGTGCTGGCCCAGAAGCCGGCCGACGTCGCGGCGCTGCTCGCCACCGAGGTCGACGGTCAGACGGTCGAGAAGCTGATCGAGTCCGAGTCGGCCCGCATCGGCGAGAAGCTCGTCCTCTCCCGCTTCGCGCTCTTCGAGGGCACCACCGCCGTCTACCTGCACAAGCGCGCCACCGACCTGCCCCCGGCCATCGGTGTCGCGGTGCAGTACTCCGGCGGCGACGAGGACGCGGCCCGCGCCCTGGCGATGCACATCGCCGCGGCCCGTCCCCGCTACCTGACCCGCGAGGACGTCCCCGCCGAGACGGTGGAGACCGAGCGCCGGGTCGCCGAGCAGACGGCGAAGGAGGAGGGCAAGCCCGAGCAGGCGATCGCCAAGATCGTCGAGGGGCGGGTCAACTCCTACTTCAAGGACTTCGTCCTCCTCGAGCAGCCCTCGATCACCGAGCCGAAGCGCACCGTCAAGCAGGTCATCGGCGACGCCGGTCTGACCGTCGAGCGGTTCGCCCGGTTCGAGGTCGGCCAGGCCTGACGAAGGACCCCGTCGCCCCCGTCCCTCGCACGCTCGGGACGGGGCCCTGCGACGGGGCCGTTCCAGTACGTCACCGCCGGCCCCGTTCCTCCGTGGAGCGGGGCCGGTGGCCTGTCCGGCCCGCGCTGCGGAGGCCCCGGCGCGGGGCATGCAGCAGGATCGATCACCGACCACATCGACGCGAAGGACACCTGTGACCGACACGACCCCCGCCAGCAACCCGGAGGGCCTGCTCTTCGCGCCCGCCGCCTCCGCGCCGACCGACGGCAGCGGCTACCGGCGGGTGCTGCTCAAGCTCTCCGGTGAGGCGTTCGGTGGCGGCAGCGTGGGGGTCGACGGCGGCATCGTGCACGGCATCGCCGAGCAGCTCGCGGAGGTCGTGCACGGCGGCACCCAGGTGGCCGTCGTCGTCGGCGGGGGCAACTTCTTCCGCGGCGCCCAGCTGGCGGAGGCGGGCATGGACCGCCGGCACGCCGACTACATGGGCATGCTCGGCACGGTGATGAACGCGCTCGCGCTGCAGGCGTTCTGCGAGCAGATCGGCCTGGAGACGCGGGTGCAGACCGCGATCACCATGGGCCAGGTCGCCGAGCCCTACATCCCCCGCAAGGCCGTCCGGCACATGGAGAAGGGCCGGTTGGTCATCTTCGGCGCCGGGGCCGGGATGCCGTACTTCTCCACCGACACCGTCGCCGCGCAGCGCGCGCTGGAGATCGGCTGCCAGGTGCTGCTGATGGCCAAGAACGGCGTGGACGGCGTGTACGACGCCGACCCCCGGACCAACCCCGGCGCCACCATGTACGAGGAGCTGGACTACGCCACGGTGCTGGCGAAGCAGCTGGGGGTGGCCGACGCCACCGCCATCAGCCTCTGCATGGACAACCGCATGCCGATCGTCGTGTTCAACCTGCTGCGTGAGGGCAACATCGCCCGGGCCGTCGCAGGTGAGAAGATCGGGACCCTGATCAGCCAGCCGGCCTGACCGGTCGGCTCCCGGACGGGCGACGGTCGCCGCGCCCCGATCCGGGTACCGGCCGGCGGAATGCCGATCGACCAGACGGCCAGCACGGCGGCAGCCGCCGCAGGAGGAGAGAACCGTGATCGACGACACCCTGCTCGATGCCGAGGAGCGGATGGACAAGGCCTTGTCGGTCGCCCGCGAGGACCTCGGTTCCGTGCGCACCGGCCGCGCCGCGCCGTCCATGTTCAACAAGATCGCGGTCGACTACTACGGCGCCTGGACGCCGGTGCCGCAGATGGCCTCGATCACCGTGCCCGAGGCGCGGATGGCGGTCATCAAGCCCTACGACATGAGCCAGCTGCAGGCCATCGAGCGGGCGATCCGCGACTCCGACCTCGGGGTCAACCCCACCAACGACGGCACGCTGATCCGGGTGGTCTTCCCGCAGCTGACCGAGGACCGGCGTCGCGACCTGGTCAAGCAGGCCCGGGCCAAGGGCGAGGACGCCAAGGTCGCCATCCGCAACATCCGCCGGCGCGCCAAGGAGGAGCTCGACCGCATCGCCAAGGACGGCGAGGCCGGCGAGGACGACGTGCGCCGTGCGGAGAAGGAGCTCGACGACCTCACCGCCACGCACGTGGCGGCCATCGACGAGGCGATGAAGAACAAGGAGACCGAGCTCCTCGACGTCTGATCCTGCCCGGACCCGCGAGGTGCCCCGCTTCCTGCCCCGCTCCGGACCCGAGGGTCCGGAGCGCGAGCCTGCCCGCGGCCGGGCCGGCGTCGCCGAACCCGGCTGGTCGCCGGACGCGCCGGTGACCGCGCCCCAGCCGACGGTGGGTGGCCCGCCGACCGGCTCCCTGCCACGCGCCGGTCGGCCACCGGTGCCGCCGAGCCGGGTCCGTCCGTCGCCGGCTGAGGCCGCCCCCGGCCGGTCGGACGCCGACCCGGATGACGAGCCGGTGCGCGGCGACGCCGACGGCCTGCTCAGCTCCGCCGGCGGGCTCCGTGCCGAGGGCGCCGCGACCGGCCCGGCGACCGTCGCCGGGGGCGGCGATGATCCTGTGGACCCCGTGGACGACCCCGAGCACGACGCCCCGCTGACCGCCGTGCCCGGGGCGCCCGGTGCCGAGGTGAGCGGGGAACCGCCCAAGGAGACCCCCACCGGTGCCAGCCGCGCCGGCCGGGACCTGGGCTCGGCGATCGGTGTGGCGCTGGGCCTCGGCGCCGTGGTCATCGCCACGCTGCTCGTCTGGCGGCCGGCGTTCCTGCTGGTGATCACCGTCGCCGTGCTGGTGAGCGTCGTGGAGCTGGGCCGGGCGTTGCAGGCCGGTGGTCACCGCCCGCCGCTGCCCCCGGTCCTCGTCGGCGCGGTCGCGATGATGGCGCTCGCCTGGACCCGCGGCCCCTCCGGGTTGGTCGTCGGCTTCCTGCTCACGGTCTTCGCGGTGGTCCTGTGGCGGCTGGGTGACGGGCCGGTGGGCTACCTGCGGGACGCCTCCGCCGCCGTCCTGGTGGCGCTGTACGTCCCGCTGCTGGCCGGGTTCGCCGTCCTCCTGCTGGTGCCCGACGACGGGGTCGCCCGCGTGCTGGCGTTCATCGTGACGGTCGTGTGCAGCGACACCGGTGGGTACGTGGCCGGCGTGCTGTTCGGCAAGCGCCCGCTCGCGGAGAGCATCAGCCCGAAGAAGTCCTGGGAGGGGCTGGCCGGATCGGTCATCGCTTGCGTGGTCGTCGGCGTCCTGCTGTTCACGCTCACCTTCCACGGGCCCTGGTGGGGCGGTGTCGTCTTCGGCATCGCGATCGCGCTCACCGCCACCCTCGGTGACCTCGGTGAGTCGCTGATCAAGCGCGACCTGGCGATCAAGGACATGGGCACCCTGCTGCCCGGCCACGGCGGGCTGATGGACCGGATGGACTCGCTGCTGCCCTCGGCCGCCGTCGCCTGGCTGGTGCTCTCGCTGTTCGTCCCGGCCTGATCAGGCAGCCGCGCAAGCCGTCGCTCACCGGGCCACTGTGCCCGGCGCGCCGGAGGTCGGCCGCATCGGGCGTGGCAGCATGCGCCGGTGACCGAGCAGCAGCACCCCGGCGACGGGGAGAGCGGACCGGGTCCCACTGAGTGGGGCACGACGGTCGGCGTCGGCCCGTGGCCCGGTCCGTGGCCGACGGACCCCCGCTACGACCCGGAGCTGCTCGCCGCCGGTGACCGGCGCAACGTCGTCGACCGGTACCGCTACTGGCGGCTGGAGGCGATCGTCGCCGACCTCGACCGCCGGCGGCACCCGTTCCACGTCGCGATCGAGAACTTCGAGCACGACCTGAACATCGGCACGGTGGTGCGGACCGCGAACGCCTTCCTCGCCGCGGAGGTGCACGTCGTCGGCCGCCGCCGGTGGAACCGCCGCGGGGCGATGGTGACCGACCGGTACCAGCACCTGCGCCACCACGCCGACGTGGCGACGCTGCTCGCGCACGCCGACGCGGCCGGCCTGGTCGTGGTGGGTGTCGACAACGGTCCGGGCGCGGTGCCGCTGGAGACGGTCGAGCTGCCCCGCGCCTGCCTGCTGCTGTTCGGTCAGGAAGGGCCCGGGCTCACCGGTGCGGCGTCGGCGGGGGCGGCGCTCACCGTCTCCATCGCGCAGTACGGGTCCACCCGCTCGCTCAACGCCGGGGTGGCCGCGGGCATCGCGATGCACACCTGGATCCGGCAGCACGCCGGACCCACCGCCGCCGGGCCCGCCGGTGCTGGCGAGACCTCACCAAAGGTCTGACGCGCGTCGTCAGATGTGACCGCCCCGTCACGCCGGGCCGGTGACCGCCCGCAGGGGAGCATCCAGACGCGGCCGATGGGCCGGTCGTGCTCGGCGGCCGGGGGGACGGTCGCTGATGAGGAGTGGACGTGGGGTCGCGCCGACCAGGGGTCGAGCGCTCGCAGGCGTCGGGC
Organism: Modestobacter sp. SYSU DS0511; assembly: GCF_054050755.1. Taxonomy (NCBI): domain Bacteria; kingdom Bacillati; phylum Actinomycetota; class Actinomycetes; order Geodermatophilales; family Geodermatophilaceae; genus Modestobacter; species Modestobacter sp. SYSU DS0511. The sequence goes on along the minus strand of NZ_JBJGZY010000018.1, from coordinate 30,672 downwards.
CACGAGCTGCCGCAGCCGCGAGCTGCCGCCGGCGACGTGCCGGACGCCGGTGCGGCCGCCGCGGACGCCGGTGCGGGTACGCCGTCCGTGCAACTGCCGACGGAACCCCCGGCCGAGCCCGCCGGGGGGCCCGACCCCCGCGACACCTGGGACGAGGCGTGGCTCCCCGCCTGGGCCGCGGTGACCGACGAGAGCCCGGCGCAGGACGACGCCCTCCTCGCTGCCCCCGGCGGAGCGGACGGCGGACCCCAGCCCGAGGCCGACGTGGCGCCGGGTCCCGACGCCGACGTGTCGCCGCAGCCCGAGGCCGACGTGGCGCCAGGTCTCGACGCCGACGTGTCGCCGCAGCCCGGGGACGATGTCGAGCCGGGTCTCCCGGCGCGCCCCGCCGGCGTCCGCGCCGACCTGATCCGCGCCGCCGCGGAGCTCGACGAGGAGCTCGCTGCTCTGCAGCGGGCCGAGGACGAGCGGGCCGCGGTCCGCGCCGAGGTCGCGCAGACCGCCTCCCGTCTCGCCGACGAGCTGCTCGCGGTGCGTGCCGCCGCTGCACCGCAGGCCGCCCCGGCGACGGAACAGGCATCGGACCTGGTTCCCGCACCCCGGGAGGTGACGCCGGTGCGGTCGGTGGCGGGCCCCCCGGTGGCACCGCGCCACCGCGCCCGGGTGCTCGTGCCCCTGCTGGTCCTGGTGATCGCCGGGGTGTTCGGGGTCGTCGCCGCGCTGGGGGGCGGGGAGGACGCGGAGCCGACGGTGGCCGCGGTCGCCCGGGACTCCGTCGGCACCCCCGGCCGCAGCACGCCCAGCTCCTCGCCGAGCCGACCCGGCCGTTCGACGTCGGCTCCGCCGTCGGGTGGGCCGGTGGCTCCTGCGGTGGAGTCGGACGCCCCGGCACCGCGGGAGCTCCGGTCCGACGGGGGGCCGGTGGCGGCCGTCCGGGGGAGTGCGCGGGTTGCCGGCGCTCCGCCGGCCGGGGTCGCTGAGCCGGCTGGGCAGCTGCCCGTCGTCGCGCCGTCGGGGCCGCCTGCAGCGGTTCCGGCGCCGCCGGTGCCCGGTGGTCCGGGGCTCCCGCCGGGGCCGGCCCCCACGCTGCCGCCGACCCCGATCCCCACCACCGCGCCGCCACAGGGGACGCCACAGGGGACGCCGACGGGGACGCCGACGGGGACGCCGACGGGGACGCCGACGGGAACGCCGACGGAGACCGGGACGCCGACCGAGACGGCGACGCCGACCGAGACGGCAGCGCCGACGGAGACGAGCACCCCGACGGAGACGAGCACCCCGACCACCACGACCCCGCCGGAGACCGGGGCGCCCGCCGGCGACACCCCAGCGACGACGACCCCCCAGCCCACGACCGCACAGCCCACGACCGCACAGCCCACGACCGCACAGCCCACGACCGCTCAGCCCACGAGCACCCCGCTCGGCACCCCCGATCCGGGCGAGGCCGCGCCGCTCGCGGCGCGCGTGGTGCCCCGCTGACCCCTCTCCGACTCCTCCGGGGGAGCCATCTCACGGTGCACGGGCGCCACGGCCGCCGGGCGAGTGGGAGCATGGGAGGCGCCATGACTGCTCTCCCCCTGGTCTTCGACGCCCCGCGCCGCACCAAGCCACCCCGCCACCTGGCCGACCTCACCCGTGAGGAGGCCCGCGCGGCCGTGGCCGAGCTCGGGCAGCCGGCGTTCCGCGCCGACCAGCTCGCGCGGCACTTCTACGCCGGCGTCACCGACCCGCAGCAGATGACCGACCTGCCGGCCGCAGCCCGCGCGGACCTCACCGCGGCGCTGCTGCCCGGTCTGCTCACCCCGGTACGGCACCAGTCGGCCGACGGCGGGCGCACCCGCAAGACGCTGTGGCGGCTGCACGACGGGGCGCTGGTGGAGAGCGTGCTGATGCGCTACCCCGACCGGGCCACGGTGTGCATCTCCAGCCAGGCCGGCTGCGGCATGGCCTGCCCCTTCTGCGCCACCGGCCAGAACGGCCTGACCCGCAACCTGTCCGCCGCGGAGATCATCGGCCAGGCGGTCGCCGCGGCCGCTGCGATGGCCAACGGGGAGATCCCCGGCGGGCCCGGCCGGCTGTCCAACGTCGTCTTCATGGGCATGGGCGAGCCGCTGGCCAACTACCCGCGGGTGCGCAAGACCCTCGACGCGCTGCTCACCCCGGCGCCGCACGGGCTCGGACTGGGCCAGCGCTCGGTGACGGTCTCCACCGTCGGGCTCGTGCCGGCGATCCGCAAGCTCACCGACGAGGGCCTCAACATCACCCTGGCGGTCAGCCTGCACGCGCCCGACGACGAGCTGCGCGACACGCTCGTCCCGATCAACACCCGTTTCAAGGTCGCCGAGGTGCTCGCTGCGGCCGACGACTTCGTCAAGCGCACCGGCCGGCGGTACTCGATCGAGTACGCGCTCATCCGCGACGTCAACGACCAGCCCGAGCGGGCCGACCTGCTCGGCCGGCTGCTGGCCGACCGGCTGGCGCACGTGAACCTCATCCCGCTGAACCCGACCCCCGGCAGCAAGTGGGACGCCAGCCCGCTGCCGGCCCAGCGCGAGTTCGTCGCCCGGCTCCGCGCCGCCGGCGTGCCGACGACGGTGCGCGACACCCGCGGCCAGGACATCGACGGCGCCTGCGGGCAGCTGGCCGCGGCCGACCGGGTCGACGGGGTGCCGAGCGTCGCGGTGGCCACTCCCGGGGTCGAGGAGGGTGTCCCGCTCGGGTCCGAATCGGACCAGGCGTGAGCGCCCCGGGGGTGCTCCCGGGGTCCGCTCCCGAGCACACCCACGCCGACGTCTCAGGCGGCTGGCTGCGCGCGGCCGTCTTCGGCGCGATGGACGGGCTGGTCACCAACACCGCACTGGTGGCCGGGGTCGGCGCCGGTGGCGCGGCCGCCCGCACCGTCGTGCTGTCCGGGGTGGCCAGCCTGGTGGCCGGGGCCATCTCCATGGCGCTGGGGGAGTACACCTCCGTGCGCACCCAGAACGAGCAGCTCGACCTCGAGGTCGCCAAGGAGCGCGGCGAGCTGGCACGCAACCCGGCCGGCGAGCGGGCCGAGCTGGTCGCGCTGCTGCGCGACCGCGGCGTCGACGACGACCTGGCCGAGCAGGTGGCCACCCAGCTGTCCCGCGACCCCGAAGCAGCCCTGCAGCTGCACGTGCTGGCCGAGCTGGGCGTGAGCGCGGCCGACCGCCCCTCACCCCGCGTCGCGGCGGTCTCCTCGTTCCTGACCTTCGCGACGGGCGCGCTGATCCCGCTGCTGCCCTACCTGCTGGGCTTCCCGCTGCTGTGGGCCGCGCTGGCCAGCGGTGGGCTGGGCCTGGCCGTGGCCGGCGCCGTCTCCTCCCGCTTCACCCCGCGCTCGTGGTGGTCGGCCGGGCTGCGCCAGCTGCTGTTCGGCGCGCTGGCGGCCGGGGCCACCTACCTCATCGGCCTGGCGATCGGCGTCTCGGTCGCCTGACCCGGCCGGGAACGACGCAGGCCCGCCCCCGGTGGGGACGGGCCTGTCGACCTGCCCCGTCCAGCGGCTCGCCCCGGGCGTGCACGGGGTGCGGAGGACGGGGTGCTTGCTTCAGCGTGAGCGCCAGGCGTTCTTCCGCCGCCGCGCGTCCCAGACCAGCAGCCCCGCCAGGTACAGCGCGAAGCCGACGATCCACAGGTTCTCGACCTGGCCGTCGTGGTTGCCGATCAGGAAGGCGAGGACCACCAGGACCATGAGCCAGCCGCCGATGCGGCCCCACTTGCCGGCCTCACCGTGCCACCCCCAGTCCTCGGGGGCCTCGTGGGTGATCGGGGCCTCGCCCGCGCGGACGATGCCCTCCTCGCGCTCGGACTGCTCGACCACCCGGGCGCTGGTCTGGTGGCCCTGTCCCCGGCCGCTGTGCTCGCTCACGGGGGTCATCTTGCCAGGCGCGGTCGGCGCGCACCCGGCGGACGGCGCGGCGGGTCCTGACAGGATCGCGTCGTGACCGAGTTGCGCAGCACCGAGCCCCGCACCGTGACCGTGCTGGGGTCGACCGGGTCGATCGGCCGGCAGGCGATCGACGTCGCGCGGCAGTTCCCGGACCGGCTGCGGATCACCGGTCTGGCGGCCGGGGGCGGCGACGTCGCGCTGCTGGCCGAGCAGGCGCTCGCGCTGGGCGTGCGCACCGTGGCCGTCGCGCGGGCCACCGCCGCCCAGGACCTGCAGCTGGCCTTCTACGCCGCCGCCCAGCAGCGCGGCTGGGCGCAGGGGCGGTACGCGCTGCCGGAGATCCTGGCCGGACCGCGGGCCGCCGAGGAGCTCGCCGCCCGCCCCGCCGACGTCGTCCTCAACGGCATCACCGGGTCGATCGGCCTGGGTCCCACGCTCTCGGCGCTCGCGGCCGGGCGCACCGTGGCGCTGGCCAACAAGGAGTCGCTGGTCGCCGGTGGCGCGCTGGTGACGGCGGCGACCGCCCCGGGGCAGCTCGTCCCGGTCGACTCCGAGCACTCCGCGCTGGCCCAGTGCCTGCGCGGCGGCGACCGCGGGGAGGTGGCGCGGCTGGTGCTCACCGCCAGCGGCGGTCCGTTCCGCGGCCGCACCGCCGCCGAGCTGGCCGGCGTCACCCGGGAGGAGGCGCTGGCCCATCCCACCTGGGACATGGGGCCGGTGGTCACCATCAACTCCGCCACCCTGGTGAACAAGGGCCTGGAACTCATCGAGGCCCACCTGCTGTTCGGCGTCCCCTACGCGGACATCGACGTCGTGGTGCACCCCCAGTCGATCGTGCACTCGATGGTCACCTTCGCCGACGGCGCCACCATCGCCCAGGCCAGCCCGCCGGACATGCGGCTGCCGATCGCGCTGGCGCTGGCCTGGCCCGACCGGCTGCCCGCCGTGCAGCCGGCGCTGGACTGGTCGACGGCGAGCACCTGGGAGTTCGCCCCGCTGGACGAGGAGGTCTTCCCCGCGGTGCGGCTGGCCCGGCAGGCGGGTGAGGCGGGGGGCGTCGTCCCGGCGCTGTACAACGCGGCGAACGAGGAGGCGGTCGCGGCGTTCACAGCGAACCGCCTGTCGTTCCCAGCGATCGTGCAGGTCATCGCGCGTACCCTCGACGCCGCGCCGGACCTCGGCGCACCCACCTGTGTCGAGGACGTGCTGGCCGCCGAGAGGTGGGCCCGGGAGCACGCCCGCGCCGCCATCGGCCTCCGCACCTGAGGCCGGGCATCTGACGAGGGAGCTGAGCTGAGCGGGTTCCTGCTGACGGTCCTCGGGGTCGTCGCCTTCGCCGTCGGGCTGCTGTTCAGCATCGGCTTCCACGAGTTCGGGCACTACTTCTGGGCCCGGAAGTTCGGCATGCGGGTGCCGCAGTTCTTCGTCGGCTTCGGCCCGACGGTGTGGTCGCGCCGCCGCGGGGAGACCGAGTTCGGCATCAAGGCCGTCCCGTTGGGCGGCTTCATCCGGATCGTCGGCATGATCCCGCCGGCCGAGCCGGACGAGAGCAAGCGCGCCACCCGGATGCGCAGCTTCATCGCCGAGGTCCGCGGCGCCGCGCTCAACGACGTGCTGCCCAGCGACGGGAACCGGGTCTTCTACAAGAAGCCCTGGTGGCAGCGGGTGATCGTGATGGCCGCCGGGCCGGCGCACAACCTGGTGCTGGCCGTGCTGCTCTTCCTGGTCCTGCTGGTCGGCATCGGCATCCCCATGAGCAGCACGACGATCGAGCGGGTGCCCGCCTGCGTCGTGCCGGCCACGGCCACCACCACCGACTGCGACACCCCGATCGACGCCTCGGGCACCCTGCCCGCCCCCAGCCCCGCGGCCGAGGCCGGGCTGCAGGCGGGGGACCGGATCGTGGCCGTCGACGGCGAGCAGATCCCCCAGGACCCCAACGACGAGGGATGGGCCACCCTGGTCCGCCGGGTCCAGGCCAGCGCCGGCACCCCGCTCACCCTCACCGTCGAGCGCGACGGGTCCCGCGAGCAGGTCACCGTCACCCCGATCGAGAACCAGGTGCGCGAGGCCGACGGCGACGTCGTCACCGCCGGGTACCTGGGCGTCCAGTCCGCGCCGCTGTACACCCGTCAGCCGGTGAGCGCGCTGCCCGGCTACTTCGCCGACGTGGTCAGCGAGTCCGTGCAGCGGCTGCTCGGCATCCCCGAGCGCATCCCGCAGCTGTTCCGGGCGGCCTTCCTGGGCGAGGAGCGCGACCGGGAGGGCCCGATCGGGCTCGTCGGCGTCGGCCGGCTCTCGGGGGAGGCGTTCGCGTTCGAGGGGTTCAGCAACACCGACAAGATCAGCTTCTTCGTCGGGCTGCTCGCCAGCCTCAACCTGATCCTCTTCCTGTTCAACCTGCTGCCCATGTACCCGCTGGACGGCGGCCACGTGGCCGGCGCGCTGTACGAGAAGGCGCGGTCCACCGTCGCCCGGCTGCGTGGACGCCCCGACCCCGGCCCGTTCGACATCGCGCGGCTGATGCCGGTGGCCTACGTCGTCGCCGGTGCCTTCGTGCTGCTGTCCCTGCTGCTGGTCGTCGCCGACGTGGTCAACCCGATCACCCTGCGCTGACGAAGGACCCGTCCTCCGCACCGTGCGCAGGCCCGCGGCTCCGACCACCTCACCGACCACGACGACGGTCACACCGGGCATCCCGGCGGCAGGGTGGCGGGCAGGGGGATACTGACCGGCATGGCGACCCCCGTCAGTCTCGGCATGCCCGCAGCTCCTCCGCCGGTCCTCGCGCCCCGGCGCAAGACCCGTCAGCTCGACGTGGGGGGCGTCGGCGTCGGCAGCGACTCCCCGGTGAGCGTCCAGTCGATGTGCACCACCAAGACCGCCGACATCAACGCCACGCTCCAGCAGATCGCCGAGCTCACCGCCTCCGGCTGCCAGATCGTGCGGGTCGCGGTGCCCGACACCGACGACGCCGAGGCGCTGCCCATCATCGCCAAGAAGTCGCAGATCCCGGTGATCGCCGACATCCACTTCCAGCCGCGGTACGTCTTCGCCGCGATCGACGCCGGCTGCGCCGCCGTCCGGGTCAACCCGGGCAACATCAAGAAGTTCGACGACAAGGTCGGCGAGATCGCCAAGGCCGCCAAGGACGCCGGCACCCCGATCCGGATCGGGGTCAACGCCGGCTCGCTGGACAAGCGGCTGCTGGCCAAGTACGGCAAGGCCACCCCGGAGGCGCTGGTCGAGTCGGCGCTGTGGGAGTGCTCGCTGTTCGAGGAGCACGACTTCCGCGACATCAAGATCTCGGTCAAGCACAACGACCCGGTGATCATGGTGCGGGCCTACGAGCTGCTCGCCGCCCAGTGCGACTACCCCCTGCACCTGGGCGTCACCGAGGCCGGGCCGGCCTTCCAGGGCACGATCAAGTCGGCCGTCGCCTTCGGTGCGCTGCTGAGCCAGGGCATCGGCGACACCATCCGGGTCTCCCTGTCGGCGCCGCCGGCGGAGGAGGTCAAGGTCGGCAACCAGATCCTGGAGTCGCTGAACCTGCGCCAGCGCGGCCTGGAGATCGTCAGTTGCCCCTCGTGCGGCCGCGCCCAGGTCGACGTCTACAAGCTCGCCGACGAGGTCACCGCCGGCCTGGAGGGCATGGAGGTGCCGCTACGGGTCGCCGTCATGGGCTGCGTCGTCAACGGCCCGGGCGAGGCCCGCGAGGCCGACCTCGGCGTCGCCTCCGGCAACGGCAAGGGCCAGATCTTCGTCAAGGGCGAGGTGGTCAAGACCGTGCCCGAGTCGCTGATCGTGGAGACCCTCATCGAGGAGGCCATGCGGATCGCCGAGGCGCAGGTCGCCGACGGCACTCCCTCGGGTCCGCCCGTCGTCAGCGTCTCCTGAGCCACCGGACCGAGAGAGCGAGGGGCCGGGGTGCTGCGCGCGCCGTCGGCACGGGTCCTGGACGCCGGTGACGAGCCCGCCGTCCGGGAGCTGCTGGCCACCGACCCGGTCGCGGCCTGCATGCTGGCCGGCCGGATCGAGGTCCACGGGACGTCGACCTCCGCCCTCGGTGCGCCGCTGTGGGGCCTGCACTCGGGACGGCGGCTGGACGCGGTCTGCCTGGCCGGGGCCAACCTGATCCCCTTCGCCCGACCGGGCGCCGAGCAGGCCGCGGCGACCGCGTTCGCCGGCCGGGCCCGACGCGCCGGACGACGCTGCTCGACCGTGGTCGGGCCGGCGGCGGCCGTGCTCCCGCTGTGGGAGCTGCTCGAACCGTCCTGGGGCCCCGCCCGCGAGGTGCGGGCCCGGCAGCCGCTGCTGGCCATCGAGGGGCCGCCGGCCGTGCCCGTCGAGCCCCGGGTGCGCCCGGTCAGGCTCGCCGAGCTGGACACCCTGCTGCCCGCGGCGGTCGCCATGTTCACCGAGGAGGTCGGGGTCAGCCCGCTGCGGGTCGACGGCGGCGCCGGCTACCGGGCCCGGGTGACCGAGCTGGTCCGGGCCGGGCAGGCGCTGGCCTGGATCGAGGACGGGCAGGTGCTCTTCAAGGCCGACGTCGGTGCGGCCTCCCGGGCCGCCTGCCAGGTGCAGGGCGTGTGGGTCGCGCCGCACCTGCGGGGGCAGGGGATCGGCCAGGGTGGCACCGCGGCCGTCGTGGAGTACGCGCGCACGGCGATCGCCCCCGTGGTGAGCCTCTACGTCAACGACTACAACCGGGCCGCGCGCGCCACCTACGAGCGGGTCGGCTTCCAGCAGGTCGGCACCTACGCCTCGGTTCTCTTCTGAGCACTCGTGTGAGTCCCGGGGCTGCTGGTGCGGCGCTCTCGGTCTCCGGCCCGGCGTCTGCCAGGGTGGGTGGGTGCGTGCACGGGGAACGGTGACCGGTTCAAGGGCGGGACGGGCGACGGCGGTCGCGGGGACGGCGGTGCTGCTGCTCGGACCGCTGCTGACCGGCTGCTCGTCGGACCCCTCCGACGACGTCCGCGCCGCAGCGGAGGCGTTCCTGGCCGACTGGTCGTCCGGGGACACCGCAGGAGCGGCCGGCCGGACCACCGACCCCGCGGCGGCCACCGCCCTGCTGGAGCAGACGGCCACCGACCTCTCCGGTGCCGGGCTGTCGGCCGACGTCGGCGAGGTGCGCGTGGGCGAGGACGGGGCGGCGGCCGTCGACTGGACGGCCACCTGGGACCTTGCGGCCGCGCCCGACTGGGAGTACCCGGCCACCCTCTCGCTGACCGAGACCGACGACCGCTGGCAGGTGGTCGCCGAGCCCACGACGGTGCACCCCGAGCTCGGCGCCGGCCAGCACCTCGAGGTGACCCGCACGCTCCCCGAGCGCGCGCCGATCACCGACGCCACCGGCGCCCCGCTGTTCACCGAGACCGAGGTGGTCAACGTCGGCGTCGACCCGGCCCAGGTCACCGACCTCCCGGCCCTGGCCCAGGAGCTGGCCGCGGCCACCGGGGTCGACGCGGCGGAGATCACCGCCGACGTGCAGGCCGCACCGGCCGGCCAGTTCGTGCCGGTGATCACCCTGCGGCGTCCGGACTTCGAGGCGATCCGGGCACAGGTCTACGACCTCCCCGGCGCCGTCTTTCCCACCGACACCCGGCTGCTGGCCCCCTCGTCGCGGTTCGCGGTCGGGTTGCTCGGCCGGGTCGGCCCGGCCACCCAGGAGGTGCTGGACGAGAGCGCGGCCGACGGCGCCCCGCGCTACGCCGCCGGGGACCAGCTCGGACTCTCCGGGCTCCAGCGGCAGGCGCAGGAGCAGCTGACCGGCACCCCCGGGTTCACCGTCTCGGTGGTCAGTGCCGACGAGGCCACCGCCGACGCCGGCCGGGTCGTCGCCACCGTCGACCCGGTGCCCGGCACCCCGCTGCAGACCCCGCTGGTGCCGGCGGTGCAGAACGCCGCCGACGCGGCGGCCGCGACCCAGCCGCTGGCCACCCACCTGGTCGTGGTCCGGCCGGGCACCGGCGAGCTGCTCGCGGTGAGCTCCAACGAGGCGGCCAACCCCTCGTACGCGCTGTCGGGCCAGTTCCCGCCCGGGTCGAGCATGAAGACGATGACCGCGACGGCGCTGCTCGGCGCCGGGGTGGTCACCCCGCAGACCCCGGTGCCCTGCCCGGGCACGACCGTCGTCGACGGCCGGGAGTTCGAGAACGAGGACCAGTTCGACCTGGGCACCGTCCCCTTCACCCAGGCGTTCGCCGAGTCCTGCAACACCACCTTCATCCAGCAGGCGCTCACCCTGCCCGACGACGCGCTGTCGCAGGCGGCCGCCTCCTACGGCGTCGGGGCGGAGTGGGACCTCCCGGTCGGCATCTTCAGCGGCCAGGTGCCCAGCACGAGCACCGGCACCACCAAGGCCGCCGACGCCATCGGTCAGGGCGAGGTGCTGATGAGCCCGGCCCAGCTCGCGCTGGTCGCCGCCGGCATCGCCAGCGGCACCCCGGCGGCCCCGGCGGAGGTCGTCGGCGCGGACCCGGCGGGCCCCGCCCCCGCCGGGCCCGGCGCGGCCGTGCTGGACCAGCTGCGGCCGCTGATGCGGGAGGTCGTGCTCAGCGGCACCGCCACGGCGCTGGACGACCGGGGCCAGGTCTTCGGCAAGACCGGCACCGCCGAGTTCGGCACCAACACCCCGCCGGACTCCCACGGCTGGTTCATGGGCTACCAGCTGGGCGGCCCCCAGGGTGACATCGCGTTCGCCGTCCTGGTCGAGGCCGGGCAGTCCAGCAGCGCCGCCGTCGCCGTCACCGACGCCTTCCTCGGCAACCTCGGCTGATCGAGGACCTCGGCCCCCTCACCCCTCGCAGGCTCGGGGCGAGCCTCCGGCCGGGGCCGTAGGGGGAGCGAGCTCCTCCGTGGCCCTATGCGGGGAGGCCGGGCAGGGCGCTGGTGATCGGCGTCCGGCCGGCCGCCGTGCGCCAGCCGACGGCGCGCAGCTCGGCCGCGGTCAGCTCGCGCACGGCCAGCTCGCGGATCGCCTGACCGGCGGCCTGGTCGAGCACCCACGTCCAGGACCGGGACGTCCCCTCCTCCAGGGTAGCCGCGAGGGCCGCGGCGTCCACCGGGGAGAGCACCGGGAAGGGCAGCGTGTAGCCGCCCCGCGCGGGCACCGGGTCCAGACCGCGTTCGGCCAGGAGGGTGAGCAGGGCGTCGCGGACGTCCCGGTGCGCCTCCTCGGCGGCGGCGACCACGGCCCGCTCCTCCTCCTCGGGCCAGGCCGCCCCGACCACGCCGTAGCCCCAGACGGCCGCCCGGGTGGCGGCCAGCGCGTCCTGCAGCGCGGCGGCCTCCCGGCCGGCCGGGGTCGTCGATCCGCTCGCCGGTGTCCCGCCGTCGGTGTCGTCAGCCATCGCCGTGCCGCCCTCCGCCTCGTCGTCCGCCTCGTCGTCCGCCGGGGATCTCCCGACCGGCCCGGCCGGTCACGCCAGCAGCCCGTCCTGGCCGCGCAGGCCAGCGGCGATGCTGCCCAGCAGGGCCGCGCGGGCGCCGCTGAAGGTGGGGGCGGCAGCGGCGTGCGCGTCGGCCGTGGCGACGACCTGCGTGCGCAGCCACGCCCGGGCACCGGCCGGGTCCGGGCCACCGCCGGCCGGGGGGGTCGAGCTGCCTGTCGCCCGGGGCGATGCCGCCTGCAGCCGGTCGAGCTGGGTGCGGGCCTGCTGGGCAAGCGTCGCCGCGTCAGCGGCCAGCTCCGGGTCAGCGGCGAAGGCCTGGTCGTAGGCCCGGACCAGCGTCTGTTGCACGGTCAGCTGCGCCGCCAGCTGGTCGGCCTGCTGGGGGGTGACCGCGTCGGCCGGGTCGCCGCCGCCGCCGCCGGCCGTGCACGCCATCGCCGTGGCGGCGGTGCCCGCCAGGGCGGCCGCGAGCAGGGTGCGCCGGGAGAAGGCGCTCGCGCGCGGGACAGGGGAGCCGGCAGCGGACATCGGCGTCCATCCTGACAGCCGACCGGCTCCGTCCCGGGGGTGACGCACCGGTGTGCCGCGGGAGTCCGTCGCTGGCCGCGAGCAGGTCCCCGCCCGGGCGGTAGCCTGACGGTTCACCCCGACGCGCCCGCACCGGCGCCGCGCCCCGGCTCCCGGTCCGCGAGGTGACGCCCGCACCGCACGACCACCCGACGCACGCACCACCCCACGCACGCACGACAGGAGGCAGCCGGTGTCCACCCGAGGTGCCCGCACCCCCGACGCGGTGACCACCCAGCTCGCCGCCTCGGTCGAACCGGTCGTCACCGCCGCCGGCTACGACCTGGAGGAGCTGGTCGTGCGCCCTGCCGGTCAGCGCTCGGTCGTCCGCGTGGTCATCGACCGGGACGCCGGCGTGAGCCTCGACGACGTCGCCGAGCTCAGCCGGGCCCTGTCCGACGTGCTGGACGGCGAGGACGAGGCCTTCGGGCGGGCGCCCTACGTGCTGGAGGTCACCAGCCCCGGGGTCGACCGGCCGTTGACCGCGCCCCGGCACTGGCGCCGGAACGTCGGCCGGCTGGTCGACGTCACCGTCGGCCCGGACGGGTCGCGGCAGCCGCTGGTCGCCCGGGTGCTGCGGGTCACCGACGAGGGCGTGGTCCTCGAGGTGCAGAAGGGCGGGGCCAAGAAGGGCCAGGTCCGCAGGGCGGCAGGGGAGCGGACGGTCGTCTGGGCCGAGCTCGGCGAGGCCCGGGTGCAGGTCGAGTTCGCCCGCCCCGCGGGGCACCGGGACGCCGATCTGGTCCACGAGCCGACCGGTGACGGTGAGCACGACGACGAGCACGACGACGAGCACGACGACGACGAGGACGAGAGCGCAGACCTCGACACCGGCGACGACGACGAGATGGACCACGAGCAGGACCCGGCCGGTTCGCCCGCGGCCGACGCGAGCGGACGGACCGGGCGACCGGGGTCGCGCCGCGCGCCGCGGGACGACCGGCCGCGACGAGGAGGCAGGAAGTGAACATCGACGTGACCGCCCTCAAGGCGGTCGAGCGGGAGAAGGGCATCCCCGCGGACACGGTGCTGGAGGCGATCGAGACCGCCCTGGTCACCGCCTACCGGCACGCCGACGGCGCCGCCAAGCACGTGCGCGTGCACGTGGACCGAAAGAGCGGTGAGGTCGCCGTGCTCGCCCAGGAGCTCGGGCCCGACGGCGAGGTCGTCCACGAGTGGGACGACACCCCCCGCGACTTCGGCCGGATCGCGGCGAGCACCGCCAAGCAGGTCATCGTGCAGCGGCTGCGCGACGCCGAGCACGAGCAGACCTTCGGCGAGTACGCGGGCAAGGAAGGCGACATCGTCAGCGGCATCGTCCAGGCCGACCAGCGGCGCAACGCCAGCGGCGTCGTCATGGTCGACATCGGCAAGGTGGAGGCCACCCTGCCGGCCGCCGAGCAGGTGCCGGGGGAGCGCTACGTCCACGGCAGCCGGCTCAAGGGGTACGTGGTCTCGGTGGCCCGCAGCTTCCGTGGCCCGCAGGTGACGGTCTCGCGCACCCATCCGAACCTGGTGCGCAAGCTGTTCGCGCTGGAGGCCCCGGAGGTCGCCGACGGCAGCGTCGAGATCGTCTCGGTGGCCCGCGAGGCCGGGCACCGGACCAAGATCGCCGTCCGCACCTCGGTGCCCGGGCTCAACGCGAAGGGCGCGTGCATCGGCCCGATGGGCCAGCGGGTGCGGAACGTGATGAGCGAGCTCAACGGCGAGAAGATCGACATCGTGGACTGGTCGGACGACGACGCCACCTTCGTCGCCTCCGCGCTGTCGCCGGCCCGGGTCTCCAGCGCCCGGGTCGTCGACCCCAAGGCGCGGGCCGTGCAGGTCGTCGTCCCCGACTACCAGCTGTCGCTGGCGATCGGCAAGGAGGGCCAGAACGCCCGCCTCGCCGCGCGGCTGACCGGGTGCCGGATCGACATCCGCAGCGACGCCCAGCCCCTCGACGACGGCCCGACCTCACCGGGTGTCGGACGGGCGCCGCTGCGACCCGGCTCCGCCGAGCAGCGACCCGGGCTCCGCGGCCCGCAGACGGGGCAGCGCCCTCCGGTGCGGCGGGCGGAACATCCCGGACGAGCAACGCGCTAGACTCATCGATGGCCGACACGTCGATCCCGGTCCGCACCTGTGTGGGGTGCCGGCGACGCGCTCCGGTCACCGAGCTGTTGCGTGTCGTCGTCCGTGACGGGGGGCTCACCCCCGACCCGCGGCGGCGGCTCCCCGGCCGGGGTGCATCCCTGCACCCCACCGGTGAGTGCCTGCACGCAGCAGTGCGGCGCCGGGCCTTCCCGCGCGCGCTGCGCAGCAGCGTGCCGCTGGAGACCGGTCCGCTCGAGAGCCACATCGCCCGGTCCGCCGGGCGTGCGGCGCCGGGCGGGACACCGTCGGACCGGCACCCGGCCGGTCCACCACTCGAACAGGACGACCCCTCGGATGAGCAACCCGTGAAGTCGCCACGATGACCATGCACCACTGACGACGAGGTCGAGCGGGCCAGCCGCCGGCCTCACGAAGAGGAGACCCGTGCCAGGCAAGGCCCGCGTACACGAGCTCGCGAAAGAGCTCGGCGTCGACAGCAAGGCAGTGCTCGCCAAGCTCAAGGAGCAGGGCGAGTTCGTGAAGTCCGCCTCGTCCACCGTCGAGGCCCCGGTGGCCCGACGGCTGCGTGAGGCGTTCCCCGGGGGTGGCTCAGGCTCCGGTGAGAGCCGCAGCAGCTCCGCCCCCCGTCCCGGTCCGCGCCCGGCCCCCCGTCCGGCCGCGCCCAGCGCGCCGGCGGCCGCGCCCCAGGCTCCGGCGACCCCCGCTCCGGCGCCCGCGCCGCAGGCCGAGGCGCCTGCGCCGCAGGCTCCGGCGGCTCCTGCCGCGCCCGCACCGGCAGCACCTGCACCTGCACCGGCGGCCGGGCCCCGTCCCGGCCCGCGGCCCGGTCCCCGTCCGGCGGCTCCGGCCCCGACTCCGCCTCCCGCCCCGGCCCCGGCCGCGGCGAGCGCGCCTCCCCAGCAGCCCCCGGCCGCACCGCAGTCCGGGCCCCGTCCCGGTCCCGCGGCGCGTCCCGGTGCCGGTGGCGGCGCCACCCCGGGCGCTCCGCGTCCGGCGGGCGCCGGGCCGCGACCCGGCCCCCGGCCGGCGCCGCGTCCGGGCAACAACCCCTTCAGCAGCGCGCCGCGGCCCGCGGCCCCGGGGCGTCCCGGCCCCGGTGGCGCTCCCGGCCAGGGTGGTCCCCGCCCCGGCCCGGGCGCCGGTGGCCCGCGTCCGGCGGCCGGTCCCGGTGGGCCCCGTCCCTCGGCTGGTCCGGGTGGGCCCCGTCCCTCGGCTGGTCCGGGTGGGCCCCGTCCCAACCCGGGCATGATGCCGCAGCGTCCGAGCCCGGGCATGATGCCGCCGCGCCCCGCCGGCGGCGGTCGCCCCGGTGCCCCTGGCGGCCGCGGTCGCCCGGGTGGTCCCGGCGGTGGCGGCGGTTTCCGTCCCGGTGGTGGCGGCGCGCCCGGTGGCGCTCCGGCCGGCGGTGGCTTCCGCCCGGGTGGCGGTGGCCGCGGTCGTGGTCGCGGTGGCTCCGGTGCGGGCACCGCGGGTGCCTTCGGGCGTCCGGGTGGTCGCGGTCCGGTCCGTGGGCGCAAGAGCAAGAAGCAGCGGCGTCAGGAGTTCGACTCCATGGCGGCGCCCAACATGGGCGGCGTCAGCCTGCCGCGCGGCAACGGGCAGACCGTCCGCCTGCCGCGGGGTGCCTCGCTGACCGACCTGGCCGAGCGGATCAACGCCCAGCCGGCCGCGCTGGTCACCGCCCTGTTCCACCTGGGCGAGATGGTCACCGCGACGCAGTCGGTGAACGACGACACGCTGCAGCTGCTCGGTGCCGAGATCGGCTGGGTCATCCAGGTGGTCAGCCCCGAGGACGAGGACCGCGAGCTCCTCGAGACCTTCGACCTGACCTTCGGTGACGAGGAGGGCGACGAGGAGGACTGGTCCTCCCGCCCGCCGGTGGTCACCGTCATGGGTCACGTCGACCACGGGAAGACGAAGCTCCTCGACGCGCTGCGGAACGCCAACGTGGCCGGCAAGGAGGCCGGTGGCATCACGCAGCACATCGGCGCCTACCAGATCGTCACCGAGCTGGAGGGCAACGAGCGCCCGGTCACCTTCATCGACACCCCGGGTCACGAGTCGTTCACCGCGATGCGTGCCCGTGGTGCGAAGGTCACCGACATCGTCGTGCTGGTCGTGGCCGCCGACGACGGCGTCATGCCGCAGACGGTCGAGGCGCTGAACCACGCCCAGGCCGCCGAGGTGCCGATCGTGGTCGCGGTCAACAAGATCGACAAGGAGGGGGCCAACCCCGCCAAGATCCGCCAGCAGCTCACCGAGTACGGGCTGGTGGCCGAGGAGTACGGCGGCGAGACGATGTTCGTCGACGTCTCCGCGATCTCGGGCCAGGGCCTCAACGACCTGCTCGCGGCGATCCTGCTGACCGCCGACGCCTCCCTGGACCTGCGCGCGAACACCGAGCAGGACCCCCAGGGCGTGGTGATCGAGGGCAAGCTGGACAAGGGCCGGGGCCCGGTGGCCACGGTGCTGGTCCAGCGCGGCACGCTGCGCCAGGGCGACTCGATCGTGGCCGGCGACGCCTACGGGCGTGTCCGGTCGCTGCTCGACGAGCACGGCAACAAGCTCAAGGAGGCGCTGCCGGCCCGCCCGGTGCAGGTCGTCGGCCTCACCTCCGTGCCGCGGGCCGGGGACACCTTCCTCGTCGTCGAGGAGGACCGCGTCGCCCGGCAGATCGCCGACCGCCGCCAGGCCCGGATCCGCAACGCGCAGAACGCGCAGATGCGGAAGCGGATCAGCCTGGAGGACCTCGACGCGGCGCTCAAGGAGACCCGTCAGCTCAACCTGATCATCAAGGGCGACAACTCGGGCACCGTCGAGGCGCTCGAAGAGGCGCTGATGAAGATCGAGGTGAGCGACGACCTGTCGCTGCGGGTCATCCACCGCGGCGTCGGCGGGATCACCAAGAGCGACATCGACCTGGCGCTGGCCGACGACGTCATCGTCCTGGGCTTCAACGTCCGGGCCGAGGGGCAGGCCACCGAGCTCGCCAACCGCGAGGGCGTGGACGTCCGGTACTACACGGTCATCTACCAGGCCATCGAGGAGATCGAGTCCGCCCTCAAGGGCATGCTCAAGCCGGAGTACGAAGAGGTGCAGCTGGGCACCGCGGAGGTCCGCGAGGTCTTCCGTGTCCCGCGCATCGGAAACGTCGCCGGCTCGCTGGTCCGCAGCGGCACGATCGTGCGCAACTCCAAGGCGCGCCTCATCCGCGACGGTGCCGTGGTCGCCGACAACCTGTCGGTCGACTCCCTGCGCCGCTTCAAGGACGACGCGACCGAGGTGCGCGAGGGCTACGAGTGCGGTATCGGCCTGGGGTCGTTCAACGACATCAAGGTCGACGACGTGATCGAGACCTTCGAGCTCCGCGAGAAGCCGCGCGCATAATCCAGGTGACCAGGCCCCTGCAGGAGAGCCCTCCGGCCCTCCTGCAGGGGCCCCGCCGCGAGCCTGCGAGTGGCGGGGGGCAGGAGGGTCCTCATCTTCACTGGCACGCTCACCGCCGACCTGCTGCTGGGTGACGTCCACTCGCTCAAGGGCAAGCGGGCCGTCGTCCGGCCGATCGTGGCCGAGCTGCGGCGTCGTTTCGCCGTGGCCGCCGCCGAGGTGGGCGACCAGGACCTCCACCGCCGGGTGCAGGTCGGGGTGGCCACCGTGGCCGGCGAGGCCGGGCAGGTGACCGACGTGCTCGACGCCTGCGAGCGGTTGCTGGCCGAACGCCCCGAGGTGACGCTGCTGTCGACCCATCGGCAGCTGCACAGCGACACCGACTGAGGAGCCCTCGAAGGAGAAACCCCCCTTCTCCCCACCACTCGCAAGCTCGCAGCGGGCCCCTGAAGGGGGCCGACGGGCGCACCACGCGCCCCGACCTGAGGAGGACCGATGGCCGACCCGGCACGCGCACGCCGGCTGGCGGTGCGCATCCGCCAGATCGTCTCCGCCACCATCGAGACGCAGATCAAGGACCCGCGCCTGGGGATGGTCACCGTCACCGACGCGCGGGTGACCAGCGACCTGCGAGAGGCGACGGTGTTCTACACCGTGTATGGCGACGCCCAGGAGATCGAGGACTCCGCCAGGGCGCTGGCCAGCGCCACCGGGGTCCTGCGGTCCACCGTGGGCAAGCAGACCGGTATCAAGTTCGTGCCGTCGCTGTCCTTCGTGGCCGACATCGTCCCGGACACCGCGCGGGAGCTCGAGGAGGCCCTCGAGCGCGTCCGGCGGGCCGACGCCGAGCTGGCGCGCGCCCGGGAGGGCGCGCAGTACGCCGGCGAGGCCGACCCGTACCGCCGTCCCGCCGTCGACGAGGACGAGCAGGGCGACGACGACAGCGAGGGCGACGACGACAGCGAGGGCGACGGCGTCGAGGGCGACGGCGTCGTCGTCGGCGACGACGCCGCCGAGCTCACCGACCCGGCCGACGCGCCGGCGACCCCCCGGAGCGCCTCGTGACCGAGACCACTGACCCGATCGACCCCGAGGGCCCCGACGAGCGACGGGTGACCCTGGGCGGGCGGGAGGAGCCGGCCACCGGTGACCCGACCGCGGGCGGCAAGCGCGGCGAGATCGGGGAGGTCCCGAGCATCGCCGCCGACGAGCCCGACGACGGCAGCTCCTACCCGGTCGGCGGTGGCGACATCTCCGCCGAGTCGCAGCAGCCCCCGCACGCCGACCCCGGGCCCGACGGCACCCCGTGACCGCCACCGTCTCCGCCCCGCTGGCGGCCGCGGTGCGGGTGCTGGCGGAGGCGGCCGACGGGGGCGCGACGGTCGTGCTCTCCGGGCACGTGCAGCCCGACGCCGACGCGTTGGGCAGCACCCTGGCCCTGGCCGAGGGGCTGCGCCGTCGGGGTGCCCGCGTGGTCGCCACCTTCCCGGCACCGTTCACCCTGCCCGACTCGCTCGCCTGGCTGCCCGGCGCCGACCGGCTGACCGACCCGGCGGCCCTGCCGGCCGCGGTCGACGTCTTCGTGAGCCTGGACGCCGCCTCACCCGGCCGGCTGGGCGAGCTCGCCCCGCTGCTCGAGTCCGCCGGTCGCTCCGTGGTCGTCGACCACCACGCCAGCAACCCCGGCTTCGGCCAGGTGCGGCTGGTCGAGCCGCACGCCGCGGCGACCGTCGCGCTGGTCGCCGAGATCCTGGACGGGCTGGACGTCCCGCTGGACCGGGAGCTGGCCACCTGCCTGTACGCCGGGCTGGCCGCCGACACCGGGTCCTTCCGGTTCGGCAACACCGCCCCCGGCACCCACGAGCTGGCCGCGCGGCTGCTGCGCGCCGGCATCGACCACGCCGCCATCAGCCGGCGGCTGTTCGACACCGCGCCCTTCGGCTGGCTGGGGCTGCTGTCCCAGGTCACCGGCCGGGCCCGGCTGGAGACCGGGGTCGGTGCGGGCCTGGTGTGGACCTGGGCCACCGCGGCCGAGGCCCGCGGGCACGGGCTGGCCGCCGACCAGCTCGAGGCGCTGGTCGACGTGGTCCGGTCCACCGCCGAGGCCGACGTCGCCGCTGTGGTCAAGGGGCACGACGACGGCAGCTGGGTGGTCTCCATGCGCTCCCGGGGCGCCACCGACGTGTCCCGGGTGGCGATCGCCCTTGGGGGCGGCGGGCACCGCGCGGCCGCCGGGTACACCTCCGCGCTCGATCTGGAGGGCACCGTCGACCAGTTGCGGTCGGAGCTCGGCCGGGCATGAGCGAGGCCGGCCCGCCCGCGGCCGAGCGGAGCATCCCGTCGCTGGCGGCGCCCGCACTGGTGGTGCTGGCCGCCGAGCCGCTGTACCTGCTCGTCGACACCGCCGTCGTCGGCAACCTGGGCACGGTCGCCCTGGGCGGGCTGGCCGTCGGAGGTGGCCTCCTGGCGGTCGTCGCCGGACTGCTGAACTTCCTCGCCTACGGCACCACCGCCCGCGCCGCCCGACGGGCGGGCGCCGGGGACCGGGCCGGGGCCGTCGGCGAGGGCGTCCAGGCCACCTGGCTGGCCGGGTGCCTCGGACTGGGGGGCGCGATGCTGCTCCAGCTGCTGGCCGGGCCGCTCACCCGGCTGATGGCCGGCGGTGCCGGGCCGGTCGCCGCCGCCGGTGAGCAGTGGCTGCGGGTGGCCAGCGCCGGCCTGCCGCTGCTCCTGGTCGCCCTGGCGGGCAACGGCTGGCTGCGCGGTGTGCAGGAGCTCCGCCGGCCGATGGGCTACGTGCTGGCCGGCAGCCTCGTCAGCCTGGTGCTGTGCCCCCTGCTGGTGCACGTGGCCGGCCTCGGCCTGGTCGGCTCCGCCGTGGCGAACGTGACCGGTCAGGCCGTCGCCGCAGCGCTGTTCGGCTGGTCGCTGGCCCGGGAGGTCGCCCGGCACGGGATCGACTGGCGCCCCCGCTCCGCGGCGCTGCGGGGTCAGCTGGTGCTCGGCCGGGACCTGCTCGTGCGGGCGGCGGTGCTGCAGCTGGCGTTCGCGGCGGCGGCAGCGGTCGTGGCCCGCGCGAGCACCGCGCAGCTGGCCGCCCACCAGATCGCCCTGCAGCTGTGGCTGTTCCTCGCCCTGGTGCTGGACGCCTACGCCATCGCCGCACAGACCCTGGTCGGGCACGCCCTCGGCGCCGCCCGGCCGGCCGATGCCCGCCGCACGGCGGCCCGGGTCCTCCGCTGGGGACTCGGCACCGGCGTGCTCGTGGCGGCGCTGCTGCTCCTGCTGCGCCCGGCGCTGCCCGGGCTGTTCACCGACGACCCCGCGGTGCTGGCCCAGACCGGGGTGGTCTGGTGGTTCCTGGCCCTGATGCAGCCGCTGGCGGGCGCGGCCTTCGCCCTCGACGGCGTGCTCATGGGAGCCGGCGACGTCGCCTGGCTCCGCACGGTGACCGTCGGGTCGGCGCTGGTGGGCTTCGTGCCGCTGTCACTGCTGTCCGGCTGGCTGGACTGGGGGCTGACCGGGGTGTGGAGCGGGCTGACCCTCTTCATCGTGCTGCGGCTGGTCGCGGTCGGCTGGCGGGTGCGGGGCAGCGCCTGGCTGGGTGAGACGGTGACGGCGTGAGCCCCAAGAGACCGGATGCCGACGTCCCGCCGTCCCTGCTGCTGGTCGACAAGCCCGGCGGCATGACCTCCCACGACGTCGTGGCCCGCGCCCGTCGGGTGCTGTCGGTGCGCAAGGTCGGCCACGCCGGCACGCTCGACCCCATGGCCACCGGCCTGCTGGTGCTCGGGGTGGGGGCCGCCACCCGGCTGCTGGGTCACCTGGCCGGCTCGGACAAGGTCTACGCGGCCACCCTCCGGCTGGGCCAGTCCACGGTGACCGACGACCGGGAGGGGGAGGTCACCGCCACCACCTCGGCCGCCGGGGTCACCGAGGACGCCGTGCGGGCCGCCCTGGCCGCCCAGGTCGGCCCGCTCCAGCAGGTGCCGTCCTCGGTCAGCGCGGTCAAGGTCGACGGACGGCGCTCCTACGACCGGGTGCGGGCCGGTGAGGAGGTCGAGCTGGCCGCCCGGTCGGTCACCGTGCACGCCATCGACGTCCACCGGGTGACCCGGCCGACCCCGGACCTGGTCGACGTCGAGGTCACCGTCTCCTGCAGCACCGGCACCTACATCCGGGCGGTCGCCCGGGACGTCGGTGCAGCCCTCGGCGTCGGCGGGCACCTCACCGCACTGCGGCGCACGTCCTCCGGGCCCTTCGACACCGGCCAGGCCCGGCCGGTCGAGGAGGCCGCCGGGGCGCTGGGCGAACGGGGGAGCGGCCCCGGCGTGCTGCCGCTGGCCGAGGCGGCCCGCGCGGTCTTCCCGGCCCGCGAGCTCACCGCGGAGGAGGCCGTCGCCCTCGGGTACGGCCAGCGGGTGCCGGCCACCGGCACACCCGGCCTGCACGCCGCGATCGCCCCGGATGGCCGGCTGGTGGCCCTGGTCGAGGACGCCGGCCCGGTGGCGCGGGTCGCCGTCGGCTTCCCGCAGGCCTGACCGCAGCGGCACCTGCGGGGCGTGAGCGGACCCGACGAGCGGGCGGCCGGGTCCGGGTCGAGCCGGGCGAGCCCGAGGTCGGTGGTGCGCGGCTGCTGGTCCGTGGCCGGAGTCTGGCGCACCCGGCGTGTCGGTTCCCGGCCGGACGGGCAGGATGCGGGGCATGAGCGTCGTGAAGATCAACGTGGTGACCATGCCGGAGGACAAGCGCGAGCGGTTCGAGGAGCGGTTCCGGGGCCGGGCCGGCGCCGTGGAGACCACCGAGGGCTTCGAGTGGTTCGAGCTGCTGCGCCCCGTCGAGGGCACCGATGCCTACCTCGTCTACACCCGGTGGACCAGCGAGGAGGCCTACCAGGCCTGGCAGTCCAGCCAGGACTTCGACCGCGCCCACGCCGGCGGTGGTGACACGCTGGCCCCCGCCGCGGAGCGGTCGAAGAACCACCTGTGGAGCTACGAGGTCGTCCAGTCCTCCGGTCCGCACGGCGAGAAGAGCTGAGCTCCCCCCGTCCGTGGGGTGGGCCGCCCCGGTGCCACTGGCCGCACGGGAGGTGCGGACTAGGGTGACGGGGCGGCCCGGCACCCGCCGGGCACCGCGCCAGCACGAGCACCAGCAGGTGGGAGCCATGACCGACACGCTCGCCGACAGCCGTACCTCCGCTCGGGTCTTCACCGACGGCGTGCCGGTGGTCGCGGAGGACGTGCCGCGGCGGCCCACCGTCGAACGCGCGGCCGTGCTGGCCGACCCGGGCTTCGGGCGGCACTTCACCGACTCGATGTTCGTGGCCCGGTACCAGGCCGGTGAGGGTTGGGTCGACGCCCGGCTCACCGCTTATGCGCCGCTGCAGCTCGACCCGAGCGCCGCCGCGCTGCACTACGCCCAGT
Organism: Modestobacter sp. SYSU DS0511; assembly: GCF_054050755.1. Classification (NCBI taxonomy): domain Bacteria; kingdom Bacillati; phylum Actinomycetota; class Actinomycetes; order Geodermatophilales; family Geodermatophilaceae; genus Modestobacter; species Modestobacter sp. SYSU DS0511. The sequence goes on along the minus strand of NZ_JBJGZY010000018.1, from coordinate 7,888 downwards.
CGATCTTCGAGGGGCTCAAGGCCTACGCCCAGCCCGACGGCAGCGTGGCCACCTTCCGCCCGGAGGCCAACGCCGCCCGCTTCGCCCGCAGTGCCCGCCGGCTGGCCATGCCGCCGGTGCCCGAGGAGGCCTTCCTCACCGCTGTCGACGCGCTGGTCGACGCCGACCGCGACTGGGTGCCCACCGGCCCCGACCAGACGCTCTACCTGCGCCCCTACCAGCTCGCGGTCGAGCCCTTCCTCGGCGTGCGGCCGGCGCACGAGTACCTCTTCGTCGTCATCGCCAGCCCGGCCGGTGCCTACTTCCCGCGCGGCGTGCACCCGGTGTCGGTCTACCTCTCCGAGGACTACATCCGCGCGGCTCCCGGGGGCACCGGCGACGTCAAGTGCGCCGGCAACTACGCCGCCAGCCTGCTCGCCCAGGAGCAGGCCATCGCCGCCGGCTGCGACCAGGTCGTGTGGCTGGACGCCGTGGAGAAGAAGTACGTCGAGGAGATGGGCGGGATGAACCTGTTCTTCGTCCTCGGCGCCGGCGACGACGCCGAGCTGGTCACCCCCGAGCTCACCGGCACGCTGCTCCCCGGCATCACCCGTGACTCACTGGTCACCGTCGCCCGCGAACTGGGGCACACCGTGACCGAGCGGAAGTTCAGCGTCGAGGAGTGGCGGGCCGGGGTGGCCGACGGCACGATCACCGAGACCTTCGCCTGCGGCACCGCAGCGGTGATCACCCCGGTCGGCTCGGTCAAGGCGCGCACCGGTGACTTCGTCGTCGGCAACGGCGAGCCCGGCCCGCTCACCATGCGGCTGCGTGAGCACCTGCTCGACGTCCAGCACGGCCGGGTGGCCGACACCCACGGCTGGCTGCACCGCGTCCCCGCCGCCTCCTGAGCCGGCCGGTACGGGGGAGCGACGTGCTGCGCTGGCGCGGGCTGGACGCCACGCCCGGTGACCTGGGGCGCACGGTGGTGACCATCGGCATGTACGACGGGGTCCACCGGGGGCACCAGCAGCTGATCGGTGCCGCGGTGGCCCGCGCCCGCGCGATGGGCCGCCCGGCGCTGCTGCTCACCTTCGACCCGCACCCGTCGGAGGTGGTCCGCCCCGGGTCGCACCCGGCGATCCTCACCTCGGCCGATCGCAAGGCCGAGCTGGTGGCCGCCCTCGGCGTGGACGCGATGTGCGTGCTGCCCTTCACCCAGGAGTTCAGCCGGCTCGACCCCGGCGAGTTCACCCACACCGTGCTGGTCGAGCACCTGCACGCCGCGCGGGTCGTCGTCGGCCGCAACTTCACCTACGGGCACAAGGCCGCCGGCACGGTGGAGACCCTGACCGCGGAGGGCCGCCGGTTCGGGTTCAGCGTCGAGGGGGTCGACCTGGCCAGCGTCGCGCAGGCACCCGACCCGGTCGGCGGTGGCGACGTCACGATCTCCTCCACGTACATCCGCGCCTGCGTGGCCGCCGGCGACATGACGTCGGCGGCGCTGGCGCTGGGCCGGCCGCACCGGGTCGACGGGATCGTCGTGCGCGGGGACCGGCGGGGCCGCGAGCTGGGGTACCCGACGGCCAACGTGGAGAGCCCGGCGCACACCGCCGTCCCGGCCGACGGTGTCTACGCCGGGCACCTGGTGCTGCGCGACCACCAGACCGGCGCCAGCGGGGCCCGGCACCCCGCGGCGATCTCGGTGGGCTCCAACCCCACGTTCGCGGGCGCCCGCCGTACGGTCGAGGCGCACCTGCTCGACTTCGACGGCGACCTCTACGGCGAGCACGTCGGGGTCGAGTTCGCCGAGCGGCTGCGCCCGATGACCGCCTTCCCGGGCGTTCCGGAACTGCTCGTGGCGATGGCCGAGGACGTCGCCCGGACCCGTGCGGTGCTGGGCCTGACCTGACCGGCCGTGGGCGTCGGTCGTGACCGGTGTGTAACCTTGGCGCGGACGTCGGGTGACCGACGTGTGTGCATGCTGCCCCCGTGACACAGACCGGGGGCCACACGTGACCTGCCCTGGAGGCACCATGGCGCTGGAGAGCGCAACGAAGAAGCAGATCATGACCGAGTACGCGACGGTCGAGAACGACACCGGTTCCCCCGAGGTGCAGGTCGCGATGCTGACCCGACGGATCAGCGACCTGACCGAGCACCTCAAGATGCACAAGCACGACCACCACAGCCGGCGGGGCCTGCTCCTGCTGGTCGGCCGCCGCCGGCGGCTGCTGAACTACCTGGCGAAGACCGACATCAACCGGTACCGCTCGCTCATCGAGCGGCTCGGCCTGCGCCGCTAGCACCACCGAGGGGACCGCTCCCGCACACCGGGACGGTCCCCTCACTCGTGCGGCACCCGCCGCACGGGCCCACCGGCGGTCTGCCGTCCCCCACCAGCGGGCCGGTCCTCGGTAGTGGCCCCCGGGCACGTTCGGCCCGCACCCGGTGCGGGCACACGACACCCGGGAGCTTCGATCGAAGACCGGTCGCCCCGGAGGAGAGCCGGCGCAGCCCGCCGCGAAGAGGACGTCGCCGTATGCGACGTAGGAAGAGGACACGATGTCCGCACCCAGCACAGAGACCACCGACTTCGACGCCGAGGACGGCGTCTACACCGCGACCGCGGTGATCGACAACGGGGCCCTCGGCTCCCGCACCGTCACCTTCGAGACCGGCCGCCTCGCGAAGCAGGCCGCCGGCTCCGTCGTCGCCACCATGGGCGACACCACGCTGCTGTCGGCCACCACGGCCGGCCGCCAGCCCAAGGAGCAGTTCGACTTCTTCCCGCTCACGGTGGACGTCGAGGAGCGGATGTACTCGCTCGGGAAGATCCCCGGTTCGTTCTTCCGCCGTGAGGGCCGCCCGTCCGAGGACGCGATCCTCACCTGCCGGCTGATCGACCGCCCGCTGCGCCCGACCTTCGCCAAGGGCCTGCGCAACGAGGTCCAGGTCGTCATCACGGTTCTGTCCCTGGATCCCGACCACCTGTACGACGTGCTCGCCATCAACGGCGCGTCGGCCTCCACCCAGCTCTCCGGCCTGCCGTTCTCCGGCCCGATCGGCGGCACCCGGGTGGCGCTGATCAACGGCCAGTGGGTGGGCTTCCCGACCCACGCCGAGCTCGAGGACGCCGTCTTCGACATGGTCGTGGCCGGCCGGGTCCTGCCCGACGGTGACGTCGCGATCATGATGGTCGAGGCCGAGGCCACCGAGAAGACCGTCGAGCTGGTCGCCGGCGGGGCCACCGCCCCGACCGAGGAGGTCGTGGCGCAGGGCCTCGAGGCCGCCAAGCCGTTCATCAAGGCGCTGTGCCAGGCGCAGTCCGAGCTGGCCGGCAAGGCCGCCAAGCCCGAGGCGCACTTCCCCCGCTTCCTGGACTACTCCGACGACGTCTACGCCGCCGTCGAGGCCCAGGCCGCCGAGAAGCTCGCCGTCGCCCAGGCGATCGCCGGCAAGCAGGAGCGCGAGGAGGCCACCGACGCGCTCAAGGACGAGGTCAAGGCCGCGCTGGCCGGCCAGTTCGAGGGCCGCGAGAAGGAGATCTCCGGGGCCTTCCGCGCGGTCACCAAGAAGGTCGTCCGGCAGCGCATCCTGCGCGACAAGGTCCGCATCGACGGCCGTGGTCTCACCGACATCCGGCCGCTGTCGGCCGAGGTCGAGGTGCTGCCCCGGGTGCACGGCTCGGCGCTGTTCGAGCGCGGTGAGACCCAGATCCTGGGCGTCACCACGCTGAACATGCTCCGCATGGAGCAGCAGCTGGACACGCTGAACCCGGTCACCCGCAAGCGGTACATGCACAACTACAACTTCCCGCCCTACTCCACCGGTGAGACCGGTCGCGTGGGCTCGCCCAAGCGCCGCGAGATCGGCCACGGCGCGCTGGCCGAGCGCGCGCTGCTGCCCGTGCTGCCGGACCGCGAGGAGTTCCCCTACGCGATCCGCCAGGTCTCCGAGGCCCTCGGGTCCAACGGCTCCACCTCGATGGGCTCGGTCTGCGCCTCGACGCTGGCGCTGCTCAACGCCGGCGTGCCGCTGAAGGCCCCGGTGGCCGGCATCGCCATGGGCCTGGTCTCCGACGAGGTCGACGGCAAGACGGAGTACGTCGCGCTGACCGACATCCTCGGCGCCGAGGACGCCTTCGGTGACATGGACTTCAAGGTCGCCGGCACCAAGGACTTCGTCACGGCCCTCCAGCTGGACACGAAGCTCGACGGCATCCCCTCCGACGTCCTCGCCGGTGCGCTGACCCAGGCCCGCGCGGCCCGGCTGCACATCCTCGACGTCATGCTCGAGGCGATCGACGGCCCCGACGAGATGAGCCCGTACGCCCCGCGGGTGACCACGGTGCGCATCCCGGTCGACAAGATCGGCGCGGTCATCGGCCCGAAGGGCCAGATGATCAACGCGATCCAGGACGAGACCGGCGCCGACATCACCATCGAGGACGACGGCACGATCTACGTCGGCGCCTCCGACGGCCCCTCGGCCCAGGCCGCGGTCGACCGGATCAACGCGATCGCGAACCCGACGCTGCCCAAGGTCGGCGAGCGGTTCCTCGGCACCGTGGTGAAGACGACCGCCTTCGGTGCCTTCGTCTCGCTGCTGCCGGGCCGGGACGGTCTGGTGCACATCAGCAAGCTGGGTGGCGCCAAGCGGATCGCCAAGGTCGAGGACGTCGCGAACGTCGGGGACAAGCTCCAGGTGGAGATCACCGACATCGACGCCCGCGGCAAGATCAGCCTGGTGCCGGTCGCCGAGGGTGACGCGGCCGCCGCCGGCGACGCGGCTCCGGCCGACGACGCCACGCCCGCGGAGGCGTGACCACCTCGGACGGCCTGACCGGGGCCGGGACGGGCGCTGCGGCGTCCGTCCCGGCCCCGGCCGGTCTCACCGCCGGCACGACGCAGGTGCTGGACGTCGACGAGGTCGGCGGCCGGGTGGAGCGGACGGAGCTGCCCGGGGGGCTCCGGGTGGTCACCGAGTCCATGCCGGGTGTCCTCTCGGCGACCCTCGGCATCTGGGTCGGCGTCGGGTCCCGGGACGAGAGCCCGGCGCTGGGCGGCTCCTCGCACTTCCTCGAGCACCTGCTGTTCAAGGGCACCCGCAGCCGCACGGCGCTGGAGATCGCCACGGCGATGGACGCCGTGGGCGGTGAGATGAACGCCTTCACCGCCAAGGAGCACACCTGCTACTACGCGAACGTGCTCGCCAGCGACCTGCCGCTGGCGGTCACCCTCCTCGGTGACCTGGTCACGGAGGCGCTCAACACCGGCCCGGACCTGGAGTCCGAGCGCACGGTGGTGCTCGAGGAGATCGCCATGCGCGACGACGAGCCCGCCGACGCCGTGCACGACCTGTTCTCCGAGACCCTGTTCGGCGACTCGCCGCTGGGCCGGTCGGTGCTCGGCACCGTCGAGTCGATCGAGGCGCTGACCCGCGACGACGTCGACGGCTGGTACCGCTCGCGCTACCGGGTCCCCTCGATCGTGGTCTCGGCCGCGGGGCGTGTCGACCACCAGCAGGTGGTGAACCTGGTGACCGCGGCATTCGGCGACCGGCTGACCGGGACCGGGGGACCGGACCCGCTGCGGTCGGGCGACGACGTGCGGCCGGACGGGCCGGCCAGGCCGGCCGGACTGATCCACCGGCGGACCGAGCAGACCCACCTGCTGCTGGGGAGCGTCGGCCTCCCACGGCTCGACGACCGCCGGTACGCCGCGGCGGTGCTCGACGCCGCCGTCGGTGGGGGGATGAGCTCCCGGCTGTTCCAGGAGGTCCGGGAGAAGCGCGGGTTGGTGTACAGCGTCGGTTCGTCGCTCACCCACTACGCGGGCACGGGCACCTTCTCGGTGTACGCCGGCTGCTCGCCCAAGCGGGTTCCGGAGGTGCTCCGACTGGTGCGTGCGGAGCTCGCCGAGGTGGCCGCCCACGGGTTGCGCGGCGACGAGGTGGCCCGTGGCCGCGGCCAGCTGAAGGGCGGGCTCGTGCTGGGGCTGGAGGACACCGGCTCGCGGATGAGCCGGCTGGGCAAGAGCGAGCTCTCCTACGGGGAGTACCTGCCGGTCCGCACCGTGCTGGAGCGGCTGGAGTCGGTCGACGAGGACCAGGTGCGGTCGGTCGCCGCCGACCTGCTGACCCGCCCCACCTGCCTGGCCGTCGTCGGGCCGTACCGCGAGCGCGACCTCGACGCGCTCCTGGGCTGAGCGGTGTCCTCACCGCTGCGGGTGCACGGCGCCCTGTCCCGGGGCGTCTTCGCCGTTGCCGTCCTGGTCTCCCTGGCGGTGCTGTTCGCACCGCCATCCGGCGTGCCGGACAGCCCGCCCGGCGTGGACAAGCTGGTCCACCTGCTGCTCTTCGCCGCGTTGGCGGGCAGTGGACGCTGGGCGGGCATCGGTGGTGGTGTCCTGGCCGGCGCGCTCGTGCTCTACGCCGGGGTGAGCGAGCTGCTCCAGGGAACCGACCTGGTGGGCCGGAACGCCTCCGTGGGCGACCTGCTCGCCGACGTGGTCGGGGTGGCTCTCGGCCTGGCGGCCTGGACGGCGTCCACCCGCCGGCGCCGCACGACCGTGAGCTGATCTGCCGCCGCTGGGTGGGCCGCCTTGCGCCGGGCGGCCGGGTTGGTGAGCATCGCGGGGTGAGCACACCCCCCACCGCGACCGTGTCCGCCGCCGAAACCCCCGCCGGGGAGGCCCCGCTCATCCCGGTCGGCGTGCTGGGGGCGCGGGGGCGGATGGGCACCGAGGTGTGTCGCGCCGTCGACGCGGCCGAGGACATGGAGCTCGTCGCCATGGTCGACGAGCGGGACTGGCTGTTCAACGTCGCTGACGCCGGCGCACAGGTGGTCGTGGACTTCACCCGCCCTGACTCGGTCATGGAGAACATCCGCTTCTGCATCGACCAGAACATCCACTGCGTGGTGGGGACGACGGGCTTCGACGAGGAGCGCCTGGCGACGATCGCCCAGTGGCTGCAGCCCAAGCCCGACCTCGGGGTGCTCATCGCGCCGAACTTCGGCATCGGTGCCGTGCTGCTCATGCGCTTCGCCCAGGAGGCCGCCCGCTTCTTCCCCTCGGTGGAGATCGTGGAACTGCACCACCCGGCCAAGGTCGACGCCCCGTCCGGCACCGCCGCACGCACCGCCCGCCTGGTCGCTGCGGCCCGGCGGGCGGCCGGTGTCCCGGACGCGCCCGACGCGACCCGTGAGTCGGACTCCCTGCCGGGCGCCCGGGGCGCGGACGTCGAGGGGGTCCCCGTGCACGCGGTCCGGCTGACCGGACTGGTCGCGCACCAGGAGGTCCTGATGGGCGCGGCGGGGGAGACGCTGAGCCTGCGGCACGACTCCTACGACCGGGCGTCCTTCATGCCCGGGGTCCTCCTTGCCGTGCGCGAGGTCCGCAACCGCCCCGGCCTGACGGTCGGGATCGAGTCCCTCCTGGGTCTCTGAGCAGCCCTCGTGGTGCCCGGGGGGCTCCTGGGGCGCTCGAACGGGCTCGCGGCACGTGACCTGGCTCGCATTCCAGCGCCAACGGCACGGCGCTGACCTGCGCGTTCGTCGTGCAACCCGTCCCATGGGAGGCGGAACGTGCACCAGATGGCCATCTGCGGTTTGACGAGCCCCCTCCGGCCACGTAACTTTCTTTCTGCGCCGAGCGAGACCGGGCCGAAAGGGCCGGGAGCCGCGAGGTCAGACCCCCGGGTGTGACAGCGAGCCGTGCACGGCGTAACGTGGAACAAGCCGCCGCGAACGAGGGCCGGAGAGATTCGGTCGGGTTTCGTGCGCGTCCGCTCCTTGAGAACTCAACAGCGTGCCGAAAGTCAGTGCCATATAGTTAAACCCCCATTCGGCCTGGTCGTTCTGCGATCGGGTTGGGGATTCCTTTGGTTGATTGACATCGAGAGTGCT